>JAQWKF010000078.1 GCA_029247985.1 Flavobacteriaceae bacterium | reverse complement strand
TGATTTCGAGAGACCCAAGCCTCTGCACGACCTGCAGAAGTGTCAAGTGTTGAAAATACTTCAGCTGTTACACTCTCTTGCTCTGGTGCTTGTTGTTGGGGCATTTTTGGTTTACCTCCGCGTTTTTTGTACGTAGCCATTTTAAAATGTTATGGGTGCAAAAATAAAATTTTTATTCCAATACACCTTGCCGCCAAAATGTTTATTTTGGATGCTTCTTAAATATATGTTGTTTTATGAGCAATTTGCGGCTTAACGCTCTCGAAATTACCAACTACAAAAACGTGTCAGATGCGCATTACACATTCGATGCGCCTATTCACTGTTTTGTTGGAAATAACGGAAAAGGGAAAACTAATACGCTAGATGCCATCTATCATTTGGCCATGGGGCGTAGCTATTTTTCTGCCGTAAATGCCCATACCATTCAACATCAGGCGGACTTTATGCGTATTGAGGGACACTTTGAGCGTGATCAACGTATGGAGCGTATCGAATGTTTACTCAAGCGCGAAGCCTCAAAAACATTTATTCGAAACGGCAAGAAATACAAAAAGTTATCTGAACACATCGGCCTGCTCCCTACCGTAATGATTTCTCCTGCTGATGTAGACTTGATCAATGAGGGCAGCCAAACCCGAAGAAGTTTTATTGACCGCCTGATTGGACAGGCTGACAAAACCTATTTGCATCAGCTTATTCAGTATCAAAAAATACTGCAACAGCGCAATGCCCTACTAAAACAAATGGGGCGTTATGGACAGGGAGCAAATGATACATTAGAAATTTACAACGCACAATTGGTATCCCTAGGCTCACCCATTCACCAAACTAGAATGGAACACCTATCTATCTTTGAACCGTTATTTAAGAAAAGATATGCCGCCATAAGTGGTGCTGAAGAAAACGTAAGCGTAACATATCAAAGTCAACTGCTAGATGAAGATTTTGAGAAGCTTCTTGAAAATGCAGCCACCCAAGACCGCATGGCACAATTTAGTACTGTGGGTATTCACAAAGACGACCTAGTCTTTCAAATTGACAGCTATCCTATCAAGAAATTTGGCAGCCAAGGACAACGTAAATCCCTGTTGATCGCGCTAAAATTGGCACAATTTGATATGCTAAAACAAAGTACGGCTGTGACTCCTCTGCTGCTCCTAGATGATATTTTTGACAAGCTAGACGATGTGCGTGTATCTAAAATTATCAGCTTGGTACACGAATCCTCTTTTGGTCAACTATTTATTACTGATACACACCCCGAAAGAACAGAGGCAGTAATAAAAAAAACAGAACAAGCATTTCAACTACATCACCTATGAGAATTGCATTTTCCCTATTTTGTTTGCTTTTGATAAGTTGTAATACAAACATTAAATATTCAGACCTGGATCAACTCAATGGCTATTGGCGTATTGATAAAGCAGTGTCGCCAAGTGGCGAAGAAAAACAATTCAAATCCACTGTTGATGTTGATTTTTTTAAACTTGATACACTACATGGGATTAGAAAAAAACTAAAACCTTTGTTCAACAAACAATTCAACAGTTCGAATGATTTTGTTCCCTTCAGTATTGTTTTTCTAGAAAATAAATGCATTATTACCTACAGCAAACAAAAAGAAAGTTGGCAAGAAGAAATCACGGCATTAACAGCTGATAAATTAAAATTAAAAGATGCCCGAGGTGTCGTTTTTCATTATACTAAATACCAGCCATGAGTACACGAAAAGATGAGCCGCAACCAATAGAGGAGGTGTTGCGTCAGTTTACGGCTGCAAATAAGCTGGAAAAAGGCCTTGACAATGTCAAGATAGAAGCGTTGTGGGCTGAACTCATGGGTTCTGGGGTACAAGCCTATACTACTTCAATTAAATTGGTTGGGGAAACCCTTTATGTAAGCCTGAGCTCGTCTGTACTTCGAGAAGAACTGAATTATGGCAAAAATAACATCATTGCCATACTTAATGAGGGCTTAGAAAAAGATTGTATTACCAAGCTGGTATTGCGTTAAAACTGCTCACTTTCCTGAAAGTGAAAAGCAATCTCAACTGCTGCATTTTCATTGCTGTCTGAACCATGAATGGCATTCTCACCAACAGAAGTTGCAAACGATTTTCGAATAGTTCCAACGGCGGCTTCTGCAGGATTGGTAGCACCAATTAGGGCGCGAAAATCATCAACGGCATTATCTTTCTCCAAAACAGCAGCTACAATAGGACCACTGGTCATAAACGCAACCAAATCATTAAAAAATGGACGCTCGTTATGAACAGCATAAAAAGCCTCCGCAGCTGTTTGAGACAACCGCGTCATCTTCAATGCTTTAAAAGTAAAACCTGCTTCTGCAATTTTATTCAATATCGCTCCAATGTGGCCGTTACCGACAGCATCGGGCTTAATCATCGTGAAAGTCTGATTTGTTTTCATATGCAATTTTGTGCAAACCTAATGAAATTCACATAAAGTCATTTACAAGTAGGCAGTTATTTGTAATTTTGAACAATGATGCGAATAGCACTTTTTGGCACGGGTAATCTTGCTACACATTTTTTAAAAGCCTTTGAGAGATTAGAAACGATTTCTTGTGTACAATGGATTGGTAGAAGCGAACATCCACCACTAGCCAACCACACACCCTATTTTAATGTATTCCAAAATGACATTGAGGTAGACATTTGTATTTTGACTATCTCAGATGACCACATTGCTGAAGTAGCACAAGGATTTAAGACAAGCGCTTTGGTAGTGCATACGGCAGCTGCCCAATCCATGGATGTGCTCGCACCCCATAAACGCACAGGGGTGTTCTATCCGCTACAACGTTTTTCAACAGGGCAAAAGTTACGTTGGAAAAATATCCCGTTTTGTTTGGAAGCTAATGACAACACTGACTTGGATCTACTCGGAAAGCTTGCGCGGCAATTGAGTGATGAAGTCCATTTTGTGACGGCTGAACAACGCCTACATCTACACGCCGCGGCCGTTTTTGCGAATAACTTCTGCAATCACCTCTTGGGCATCAGCCAACAAATCACTTCAAATGCAGGCCTCCCCCACGCCTTGCTCCATCCGATTATTAAAGAAACGCTAGCTCACAGTCTGCATTCAGATGCTATGACACATCAAACTGGACCAGCCAAACGAAATGATAGGCATACACAGTCAAAACATATTGATATCTTAACAACGGAAGAGGCTAATTTGTATCGCGCATTGAGTCAATCTATTTATAAAACACATAACACATGAGTTACAAAGAAGAATTCAAACACATCAGCACTTTTGTTTTTGATGTAGATGGTGTATTTACCGATGGCAGCATTACTATTTTGCCTGATGGGGAAATGATACGCACCATGAACACTAAAGATGGCTATGCGGTTAAAGCTGCACTTCACGCTGGCTATGGCGTTGTTATCATTTCTGGGGGTACAAATGAAGCGGTAAGAATGCGACTCAATCAATTGGGCGTCAAGGACGTGTACTTGGGTGCACACCAAAAGGCAAGCATCCTGCTTAAATACAGCAAAGAAAACAATGTAAGTTTTGAAAATATGCTCTTTATGGGCGATGATATTCCCGATGTAGAAGCCATGGAAATGGTTCGGCTAGGATGCTGTCCAAATGACGCTGTTCCAGAAGTTTTAGCTTCCGCTGATTATATTTCCCACAAAGACGGAGGTAAGGGCTGTGTCCGAGACGTAATTGAGCAAGTTTTAAAAGTACAAGGTAAGTGGGGAACCCTCACCAATGCTCGCAACGATAGCAAATGACATACAAACTATTCCTTGGCTCTGGTTCTCCCAGACGTGTTGCCCTCTTAAAGCAAATGGGTATAGCCTTTGAGCAGCGTGTTTTAGCAATTGAGGAAATATACCCCCAAGAATTGAAGGGCGTTGAAATAACCGATTTTTTAGCGCGATTAAAAGGGAAGTCCCACCAGCAACAGCTTCAGCAAAACGAATTGGTGCTTACTGCCGATACCCTTGTTTGGTTTGACAACAACGCACTGGGCAAACCCAAAGATGAAGCCCACGCCATTGAAATGCTATCAAAATTATCTGGCAAAACACATGAGGTTATCACTTCTGTTTGTTTGAGTACTAACGAAACACAGACCTGCATTCAAGAAACAACCCAGGTGAGCATGGCTGTATTGTCAAAAGCAGATATCAGCCATTACGCCAAAACTCACAAACCCTTTGACAAAGCAGGGGGTTATGGCATTCAAGACTGGATTGGACTAATTGGCGTATCCAAAATAGCAGGTTCTTATACGAATGTTGTTGGCCTACCTACCGAAAAAACATATCAACTACTGCTACCCTATTTACCTTCAATCAAGGCATAAACCATTTTATTTCAATATGATTATATTTATGTTTTTGAAACACCCTTTATGACGGAACCCAAAGCATATATCATTGAATTTTTATCTGATGAGTGGATAAGAAACTCTTTGTGGACACTGCTTATTATGGTTGCCTATCTTTTTATTGGCAAACGCATATCAACAAAATATCAGCAACATATGGGAATGCTGATCGCGCTCCTGTTAATCTGCACTACAATTACAGGCCACTCACGTAACATTATCAATGGGTATTGGAATATTAGTGACAACTTACCCTTGCACCTTTGCAGTGTTTCAAACCTCATCGCTTGTTCAATACTGTTTATTCCTAAAAAAAAATGGCTTTTTGAGTTTTTGTTTTATGCTGGTATTATTGGCGCGATTCAAGCTTTTCTCACTCCCCAAATAAATAATTTTGACGGCACTAGCTACGAATATTTGGAGTACTACGTTTCACACGGAGGCATAATGCTGTTGCCTATATTTATGTTCAAAAATCTAGGCTATAAACTGACGAAATATTCTTGGCTCAAATTTTCGCTTTACATTAACATATTACTGGCATTTGTAATGCCCTTGAATTTTATCATCAATTCAAACTATATGTATTTGGCAAGCACTCCAGACGTTAACAATCCCCTAATTATAGGGACATGGCCCTACTATATTTTGTTTTGGGAAGTTATTCTTGTTGTCCTAACTTACATATTATATGTGTTAAGTACTGGAAAACGTATTTAAATAACATTTAGCTAACCTTATCATTCTTACTTTAGCAGCATGAAACGCTACACTGCACTTTACGCTGAATTTATAGGAACTTTTGCAATGGTCTTTTGCGGAACAGCTGCTATGGCCGTAAATGAAACGACAGGTGGGGTTGCCCACGAAGGGGTTGCCATTACTTGGGGACTCATTGTAATGGTAATGATTTATGCTTTCGGATCGCAGTCTGGTGCACACTTCAACCCCGCAGTAACTACAGCTTTTGCACTTGCCAAACGTTTCCCTTGGAAAAAAGTGCCAGCATACATAATTACCCAGACTGCAGCAGCAATAGCAGCTAGCTTAGCCGTAAAAACAATTATTCCACAAAGTAAAATTTTAGGAGCTACCATACCTAGCATTCCGCATGACAGTGCCTTTTGGCTTGAGTTTCTGTTGTCCTTTTTTCTAATGATTGTCATACTTCATATAAGTACGGGTAGCAAAGAAATAGGACCTGTAGCAGGTTTGGCAGTAGGCAGTGTAATTTTACTCGAGGCTATGTTTGCTGGTCCGCTAACCAATGCATCCATGAACCCTGCCCGTTCATTTGGACCAGCGCTTATTGGAAATCATTGGGATCCCATGTGGCTATACCTTACTGCGCCTTTTGCGGGAATGGCACTTGCCGTATTCCTTTTTAACACCTTTGTCCATTTAGATGATGGAAATTAATCCCCCTGTACTTGTTTGTGTTCTTTGCGGGCTGATATATATTATCACAGGAAAGCTTGTATTACGCTATCCCCCCAAAAAAATCAATGATTTTTACGGCTACCGCACTTCGCGTTCAAAAAAAAGTCAAGCCCACTGGGACTTTGCACAAAAAGAATCATCTAAATACATTATCCAATCTGGCTATTATTGCTTGCTAACCTGTGTGCCTTTTATACTTTTTGAAACTGGCAAAGCAGGAATATGGGTTGCCATTATTGTGACTACGCTTTACCCTTTAATCTCTGTAATCCAAACCGAAAAAGCCCTCAATAAAAAGTTTCGTTGATAATTTTGTTTAATGTTATTTGAATATCGTTAAACAAAATAGGTATATTTGCATAAAACCTGCAATATGTACCAATATACTTCCAAACAAGAGCTGCCCATCACAATGGAAAAGGCTTGGGAATTTCTTTCCGATCCAAAGAACTTAAAACGCATTACGCCAGACTATATGGGATTTGACATCATTTCTGGTGCAGATCGCAGCATGTTCCCCGGACAGATCATTCAATACAGACTAACACCTATTTTAGGCATACCCTTTCGCTGGGTAACTGAAATCACGCACGTTGCAGAAGGTGCTTACTTTGTTGATGAACAACGATTTGGGCCATATTCTTTTTGGCACCACAAGCATTTTATACACAAAACAGCCACTGGGGTTATGATGGAAGATATAGTAGACTATAAACTTCCTTTGGGTCCTTTAGGTTGGTTTGCACATTTGCTTTTTGTGCGTTTTAAGGTGAAGCAAATATTTGATTACAGAGAAAAAGCACTCAACGAAATTTTTAAAACAACATCATGAGCAAAACATATTTACTAATTGGCGGAAGCTATGGAATTGGCAAAGATATCATTGACCAACTTCCAGAAGGATCTGAAATAATTGTGGCTTCCAGAA
>JAQWKF010000064.1 GCA_029247985.1 Flavobacteriaceae bacterium | reverse complement strand
GCGAAAAAAAATCAATGGTAAATATGAAAAGGTGCAAAACATACATTCTTGGAACTCTGACCATGTTATGGGCAGGATCGTTTTGTATGAATTGACAAGACACAGCGATCATCACTTCCGAGCATCAAAAAAATATCAAGTATTAGAAAGTATCGAAAATAGCCCAACGATGCCATTTGGATATCCAGCCTCTATGCTTTTGGCATTGTTACCCCCCTTATGGTACAGTATCATGCATCCAAAGCTAGACGTAACCGATCAATAACTGTAAGCACTACAGCATCTACACAACAACATATGACGCGCATTTATTCATTTATTTTATGTCTTTTCATAACGCAGTCTATAGCACAAGACCACACCACTTCGTTGAAATCAAAAGCAAATTTCCCAATTGGCTCCTCTATGCGTTTTGTACCCTTTATGAAGGACACCAAACTACAAGCGTTACAGCAACATCACTTTGATAGCTATACGGCAGGAAGCGATATGAAAATGTATCAAATTGCGCCAAAATCGGGGGTTTTTAAATGGGATCGGGTAGATAGTATAGTCGCTTATACTAAAAACAACAACCAAAGGCTTTTTGGGCATACTCTAATATGGCACAGTGCCACGCCTAGATGGATTGAAAAAAAGGCAAAGAAAGACCCGACATGGCTTGAAAATTTTATGAAAAATTATATCCAAACCTATGTTGGAAAATACAAAGGCGTTGTGCATGGCTGGGATGTTGTAAACGAGGGCTTGAAAACAAAAGGAGCTGGTTTTAGAACTGAAAGTATATGGTACAAAGCTATGGGGGAATCTTATATCGAGAAGGCATTTCGATATGCACATGAGGCAGATCCCAATGCCATTTTATTCTACAATGACTTTAACATAGAGCGCGACACGCTTAAATTCAATACCATGATGAAAATGGTGGAGGACTTCCAACGACATGGGGTACCCATTTCTGGTATTGGATTCCAAATGCACATTCGTATGGACATACCTGACGAAATTATTGCGTATACGTTAAAACGTGCTGCAGACACTGGCTTGCAAATTCACCTGTCTGAAGTTGACATCATATTTAACACGCACGACGACAGTAAAGGAGGCGGCATTCAGCGATATAATACCACCACAAAAGAAATGCTAAATGCCCAAGCCAAAAAATATGCAGATTTGGTAAAAATATACCAAGATATTGTACCAAAAGAACAACAGTACGGCATAACCTTTTGGGGGTTTAACGATCGAGATACTTGGATTAATCGTTTTTTTAAGATGAAAGATTGGCCATGTATTTACGATGAAAACTTACAGCCAAAGCCTGCTTTTTACGGTTTTTTAAACGCACTCTAAGCTTTTATTGAGGCAAAATATCCTCACCTTCTTTAACAATTATCATAGTTGCCGTTGATCCTGTAGAAAGATTCCATTTGTGTGCTGCCAATGCAACTCCATTATCATCAAATACCCGAAGCTCCGCAGTATTAGGGCCAGATGAACCCTGATTCAGGGCTTGAAAATCAATTTTATTAAACCCTTGTACGAGTGGAAGTTTTAAAACAAAAAATTGATTTTTAAGTAGTAAGTTCGGAATAACCTCCTCCTCATTTACAGAAATACGAACGCGATCTCCGTCCTCATATTCATGATCACGACAAACAATTTGCGCATAAGAAGCATTGGTTCTAACGTCTCCAAGGTAAGTATCCCCCAAATATATATTATTGGGTATTGGGCTATCTTTTTTTAATTTTTTGAGGTAACGGTCTCCAGGATCAATAAAGTCCTCGCTATCCATCATGGAATTATTATTTGATTTGGGCTTGTCCAGAAAAGAGTAGTCTTCAACCTTTTCTTCTGGAATTAACAGCCCATAATTAGGTTTTGGGGTGTCTATTTTGGGAAAGGAGGAACCACCCTTTTGCTCTTGTGCATAAAGAAGGCTGCTAAAAAGAAATAAGATTAATCCTTTTTCAATCGAAGTATAACCGCTCCCGCTACTAAACATATTCCTGAATTAACTAAAATCAACGCAAATGTACCAACCAAAAACCATGCCTCACCCCTACTCTTTGCAATAATAGCCTCACCTAATACACTCAAGCCAGCACCCACAAGGACCAACCCACCTACAGAATACAACCACCAACGGAGGCTATTTCGAAAAGTACTTTTTTGATTTTCCATAAGATACAGCAGATAATATAACAATAAATGCCAAAGAATAATACACAAAGTTAGGTGTGATAACCTTGTCTCCACTCGCATAGGAATGTAGGCCTGTCAAATAAAAATTAACACCAAAATAGGTCATCATGATACTGGCAAAAGCCAATACCGACATCACACTAAAAATCCATTTGCCACGTAATCCTGGTACCAAACGCATGTGTAAGACAAATGCATATACCAAAATACTTATCAACGCCCAAGTCTCTTTGGGATCCCAGCCCCAATAACGCCCCCAGCTTTCATTTGCCCATTGTCCCCCCAGAAAATTTCCAATGGTTAACATAATCAAGCCTACGGTCAATGCGAGTTCGTTAACAACGGTAAGCTCTGCCAAGTTTAAGCGCATTTTATCAGCGGTCCGATCGGTGGTTAATAGCATTAAAATAAGAGAAATAACACCCAATATCATACCCAAAGTAAATGGTCCATAACTCCCCACTATTACCGCGACATGAATCATTAGCCAGTAACTGTCAAGCACAGGTACGAGGTTCGCTATTTCAGGATCCATCCAATTCCAATGGGCAATCATCAAGACCATGGAAGCTACAAAAGCAGTTGCAGCAATGGTTAGTTTGGATTTGCGTCCAAAAGCTAACCCCATTCCCATGGTTGCCCAAGCTACATAAATCATGGATTCATAGGCATCACTCCAAGGGGCGTGGCCAGAAATATACCATCTAGCAGCCAGTCCTGCGGTGTGTAGCACGAAAAGAAGTGATATCACAACCACAAAAAAACCAACAACTCCACGTAAAAAACGTACGTCGTAAAGCATTTGGGCAATCAACAGAAAAAACAGCAACGTCCCCGCATACATATACCAACTAAACAAGCGCTTAAAAATATCGTATTTGTTGTATAAAAGTTCTGCTTTTATTTGATCTTCAGTCGGTATAATCGAAGCCCCGTATTTCTTTTGATAACCCTTCAAGCTCTCTAGTAACTGATCGGCTTGTGTGTAATCTAAGGAGGTTTTACCCTGTCGTAATGAAGTCAGATATAACGGCACTACGTTGTTTAAATAAAGTGAGTCTACACCCACAAAATTAATTTCATCCACTTCGGTTGGTGAAACCCAACGGTTATTTTCGTCATTCGGTACTGGGAAGATGCGCAATACCTTTCCTTCCAATGCTGAAAAAAGCAAGTTTACTTTTCGATCTGTTTCAATAAAGTCTTTTTGAAACTGATTCGGAGTGGCAGATTTATAAGCAGCCTCTAAATAGGGTGCCAACTTATAATTTCCCTGGGGATCAAAGAAGTTTGCAAAAGAAGCGTATTTGGCTTTTTGACCCACACCAATAAGTGAACGAATGCTGTCATTTCCACGCTTCAAATACACAAAAGGAACTTGGTACCAAATTATTGGATTCTGGGTAATGGACAACAATACCTGATTAGCATCTAACGATTTGTAATGATCGGACTTGCTCACCTTTCGAACCAGTTCTGAAGCAAAAGTATTGGCGGGCTTCATACGCCCTCCTTGATCTTGTATGACCAAAGCACCAAACTTAGCAGCCTCGTCGGCAGGCATAGCATCAGCTTGTAATACTGAGTCAATCGCAAAGCTTGGAGGTTGGTGCTGATGCTGAGCATAAGCTGAAGTAGCACTCAAAAATATTATCAAAGTCAATGCAGCTTTTTTAAGGCGTATGTCTTCCAACATTTTAGCAAGCTTTTTAAACCGTGTTTTTCCAAAAAACATCAAGCCCAACAAGCCTATATAAAGCAAAAAATACCCTGCATACGTAACAGCTGTTCCCGCGGCATCATGATTTACTGATAATACGGTTCCCTTTTCATCTGGATCAAATGATGCTTGGAAAAAGCGATAGCCTTTGTGATTGAGAATGTGGTTCATGTAAATATCGTGGTCAAAAGTTGGATCATCTAGCACTGTTACCTTGCTCATAAAGCTGCTGTAGCTTTTCTCAGTACCCGGGTACTTTTCTGCAATAAAATCATTGAGCCTTATAGAGAATGGGAGGTCAACTTGCTTGGAGCCATAAGTAACCCAAAATTCCAAGCCACCAAGTTCAACTTGAACAGGGGAATTTGCAACGCCCTTAGCGCCTAAAACAGTTACGTGCTCTTGTGCACCATTGGCAGTAAGCTGTATCGTCAGCGCGTCTTGTATAGCGGTTTCCTTGTCTTCTACAGGTACAATTTGATAAGAGCCAATCATTGCAGGGTCTGGAAACACAAATTGCATTCCAGCAGTACTATAAAGTGTACGTAGCATCAGGGGTTGCGAAGTATTGGCAAGAAGGCTTCCTTGCTGTTGGTCAGCCATACGAAGGTATGTGCCTTCAAAAGGCGACTGTATGCTGTAATTATTGGTTTCGTCTAGCGTAATATTTATAGCGCCATCAGTGTGGGCATTAAAGGCAAATAATATGTTGTGAATACTTGCCACTTCCCCCATTTTAAGAAAGTGATCGTGACGATTCCCATCGCCTGCCTCAACAATCTTAAGATACATATCTCCATTAAGATCTTCAACCAATGTTTCTTCAGCACCACTGATAAAATCTACATAAGAAACAGAGAACGGGATGCCGTTAAAATCGTTCTTCCATCGAAAGGCATTATTAGCAGCTTCGGCAAATAAAATATCGTCCTCAAGTAATTTTCTCCGCGGTTGCCCATCTATCTCACCATCAATAAATACAGACAGATATGTTTTTTCAGACAAATATTGCTGAGTCGACTCCCCTTCTCGTATGGGCATAACCCCTTCAAAACCAATGTAACGCGTAATACCAGCACCAACTATTATGAGTATCCAAGACAAATGCAACAACAGCAAGGGCCATTTCTCCCATTTGAAAAGACGATATCTCTTAATGTTTCCAATAAAATTTATGACGAAGAAAATCATCATTAGTTCAAACCACCACGCGTTGTAAATCCAAATGCGAGCCGTTGTGGTATTGTATGCACTTTCTACAAAAGTTCCAACTGCCATAGCAATTGAAAAAGCGATAAAAAGGATGGCTGTTAAACGGGTAGAAAACAGAAAAGAAAGCAAGCGAGTTGCTGGATTCATGGCTAATTTTTTACAAAATTAAGTAATTGGCTATGAACCACCTACCATGTAAAAGAAGAATTTATTTCTTTAGCCAGTTGTTGGCAAAATCACAAGATTGATTGTCACGATTTAGACTGATATACGTGTCTGAAATTTTTTCAGTCATCCATTCTTCAATGACCTTAAGTTGTTTTTCCTTTAAGGCCAGATCCTTAATGCGCACATAGTCTTGAGCATAATCAGCGATGTGTTCATTAAATCGATTGGTAACCATTACAATTTTATACGTTTTGTTCCCTGACCGATCTTCTTCAAGCAGTGGAATAGACATCTCATTATCCTCTAACTTTAGTATTTGGCTGTAAAGCTGAGGGTCAAGTTTTGTGAGCTCAAAACGTGTGTCTCCAGTAGCAGGGTTGATCAAGACACCTCCATTTGCACGAGTAATTTGATCGTCGGAAAATTCACGTGCGGCATCAGCAAAACTAATTTCGCCATCTTCAATACGCTTTTTGATAAGCTTGAGCTTGTTCTGTGCCTCTCCCAACGCAGCATTCGAAACAGTTGGTACGAGTAACACATGACGTACATCCAACATACGGCCACGAATTTTATCAACCGTAACAATGTGCCAACCAAAATCAGTTTTAAATGGAGGAGAAATCTCACCCTCCTGTAAGCGATAGGCTTGCTCTCGAAATTCCTTTACCATCTGCGGACGCTTTCTATCAAGCGTATAACGTCCTCCTCTTGAGCGTGAACCAGGGTCTTGGGAATATAAGATCGCTTTAGACGAAAATGAAGAACCGTTTTCGAGTACGTCATTTCGCATCGTCTCGAGTTGCTCTACAATTCGCTTTTCCTCTTCGTCAGAAACCATTGGTTTAATTACAATCTGAGCCACTTCGAGCTCAGAACCAAAAATGGGTAAATCTTCTTTGGGAATGGAGTTGAAAAAAAACTTTACCTCGTCAGGCGTAACTTCAACATCCTCAACAATTTTAGATTGCATTCTTTGTGAAAGCTGTTGGATACGATTAACCTCAAATAAATCTGCTCTAAGGCTTTGCTCATCTTTCTTTTTATAGAACTCCAATACTTTTTCAATATCACCAAATTGGCTCACAAAATAATCAATGGTTTGCTCAACATAATTATTTATATCATCATTGCTAACCTCAATACTGTCTTGCTCTGCATGATGTGCATATAACTTGTCTTCCATCAACTTACCCAACAGATTACAACGCGAAACTTCTGCAGTTGAAACCCCTTGGGATTCGAGTTCTATATAAGCCTTATCTACATCGGATTCAAGAATAACATAATCACCAACAACTGCCGAAACAACATCAATTTTGAGGCGTTTTTTAGTTGAAATCGAATCTTGTGAATAACCAACTACAGCAATCATCAAACAACATAATGCTACTATTTTATTCATAAATCTCGAGGGTTTTATTTTTAATGGCTTCTTCTAAAATATCGCTATCAAACTGACGCATGGCTTCCAGCTTACGTTTGTTTAATAAAATCTGTTTTAATGTTGGGGTTACGTTAGACAAAGGTGCTATTTCATTTCTACGCCTAACCTCTTCCACAAAAACCAAATATAAGTCTATTGAGTCTTCTATTTCAAAAAAACGTTTACTTTTTAAATAACGGTCATATTCCTTTGGCGATGACCTGTTTATGCGACTAAAAAAAGCTTGAGGTCTAAACCAAATACTATCATTTAAATATGCACTATTAAATTGCAGTGAAATAGAGTCCAAATAGTTGCGATCACTCTCGTTAAATCTTCTCAATGCCCTACTCACGCTCGCTTTATTAAAATTAGCTAGTGGAAGCTGGACATAGCGCCCCCTGACCAAGTCCTGATGAAGTTTAAAGTTCTGCTTGTTCTCGCTGTAATAGGCTTCAATTTCTTGTACCGTTACCAAAGTGTCCATGCGCGATTTAAGCCACTCCTCTTGATAGGTTTTTATAAATAAGTCGTTGCGATATTGCTGTATTAGGCTCTCCAAAGAAGCCTGCTGGGAAGGATTTAGGTTGAAAACTGCTTTTTCCAATAACAATTGCTCTTTAATCCATTCATCTATATAGTTTTTAGCCATAGAAGCACTATCGGCAGATGGTATATTTGTACGAATGTGTTCGTTAACTTCAGAAACATACAAATAGTGGTTGTATACACGTGCAACCACCTTATCAGAAGACACTTCATTTAACTGACAAGAAAACACAAATAGTGTAAGTAATAAAAAAGCGTAACGCATAGTTATCTTGAGTAGTTTGGAGCCTCTTTTGTTATTTGAACATTGTGTGGGTGACTTTCTTTAATTCCCGATGCAGTAATTTGCACAAATCGTGCCGTTTCTTTGAGTGTGGCAATATCTTTTGACCCACAATAGCCCATACCAGCCCGTAAACCACCGACAAACTGATGAATACTTTCATTGAGTTCGCCTTTATAAGGAACACGCCCAACGATACCTTCAGGAACTAATTTTTTAATATCGTCTTCAACATCTTGAAAATAGCGATCCTTACTCCCCTTTTTCATGGCTTCCACAGAACCCATTCCCCTGTAGGTTTTAAACTTACGTCCTTCATAAATGACAGTTTCACCTGGAGATTCTTTTGTTCCTGCGAGCAAAGAGCCTAACATAACACAGTCGGCGCCAGCGGCAACGGCCTTAACAATATCGCCTGTATAACGAACACCACCGTCAGCAATAAGCGGCACACCCGTACCAGCCAAGACAGATGAAACTTCTAAAACAGCAGACAGCTGTGGGTAACCAACTCCAGCAATAATACGCGTGGTACAAATAGATCCGGGACCTATACCAACTTTTACTCCGTCTGCACCTGCTTCAAGTAGATAAGCAGCAGCTTCGGAGGTAGCGATATTCCCAACAACTACATCAATTTTTGGAAAACTCTTTTTAACTTTTTTTAACACAGCAACAACGCCTTTGGAATGTCCGTGAGCCGTATCAATTACAATGGCATCCACAGCAGCATCCGAAAGGGCTTTGACACGATCCATAACATCAGCAGTTACTCCAACAGCAGCTGCGACAATAAGTCGTCCATAAGCATCTTTATTGGCTTGTGGTGAAATAGCCACACGCGTAATGTCTCGGAAGGTTATCAAACCTATTAGCTTGTTCTCTTTGTCTACAACAGGAAGCTTTTCAATTTTATGAGCTTGAAGCACTTCCTCGGCCTGCGCCATTGAAATGCCTTCTGCAGCAGTTACTAAATTTTCAGAAGTCATCACTTCCATGAGCGGTCTACCTTCGTTTTTTTCAAAACGCAAATCGCGATTGGTTACTATGCCTATCAACGTACTTTTATCATCAACAATTGGAATACCACCAATGCTGTATTCACGCATGATTTTTTTAGCATCTGCAACAAGTGCTGTAGTAGGTAGGGTAACAGGATCAATAATCATCCCAGATTCAGATCGCTTAACTTTTCGCACTTTATCTGCTTGATCTGCTATAGTCATGTTCTTATGCAATACCCCAATCCCTCCTTCTCTAGCCATGGCAATAGCCATTTGGCTTTCGGTAACGGTATCCATTGCCGCAGAAGCGATGGGAACGTTGAGTGTTATGTTGCGAGAAAATTTTGATGTAATGCTTACTTCCCTAGGAAGGGTTTCAGAATAGGCAGGAACCAATAGTACGTCATCGTATGTAAGGCCTAAACTACTGATTTTAGTGGGAAGAGAATCCATGGCAACGTTTTAGAAATGTTGCACGCAAATATACAAAAAATAACCCTAGGGTTGGGGACTTGCAAATAGCTCCTTTACAATGTAGGCTACGGTAGCTACGTAAGTTAACGTCATCAAAACACCCGACACCAACACAACATAAGCCATGAAAATCCAACCATACCACAAAAGGTATATACCTCCGAAAGTGACAATTAAAGATACATATGGCTCTATGAGTAAGAAAGATTTCAGTCTTTTTGGAACAGTTGAAAAAAACAACAAAATACCTGCTGAAAAGAAAATAAGGGATATGCTCAATATGTGCGTGTGTACAATGGTGAGCATTTCACGTTGACCCTTTTTAAATTTCATAACCATTTCATCAGGGCGATCTTCGTTACCGTTGTAGTTCTCCTCAATACCAACTGCTGTATTGCTTTCCGTTTGAAACACAAAAGCCAAACCTGTAAAATATCCGACAGAAAGCGTAAACACAAAAGCTAAACAAGCTATTCGCGCATACTTAGGCAGTTGTCGCAATCGAAAATTATGATTTATTTGGTTTTCCATTATTTTGCCACGAAGCTAATGAAATCATAAGATTATTCATGGCATTCGTCATAGATTTTACTGAAATCGTTGCGCCAGAGATAGCAGCAATATTTTGACGGTAAGCAAAACGATCCTTTGGCGTTTTGTCAAGAAACTGTTTTAGCCAACGTTTACTTCCTATTTCACTTCCATAATCCTCTCTGTAAACAAGTACTTTTGCTTTTTTTACAGCAAAATTAGCATCAAAAACGACAAGGTATTCAAATGTATCTGTTTGACTGGAAGCTTCGCCAACATAGGCATAACCTAAAGCATTCCCTTGGTCGAAAATCGTGTAGAGACGGTCTTTGTCAATTCCTGGAATATCTTGATTCAGGGTTTGTATAAAAGTGGCTTTGTCAATTTCAAATACTTTATTTATTTCCCTTTCAACCTTTTTACTAATATGCAAACTAAAAACCACACCCACTAGGGATAATTTTAAAGAGAGTAAAAAGGCTGAAAGGGAAAGTATTTTCATGTTTTATAATTAGAAAAAGAATCCAACACCAAAGTTAAGCTGTCCAATAACGTCATCAGAAGCGGCTGTTTTTTTGCTCTGGTAATCGCCTTTAACGACAACGCCCGGCGCTAAGTGATAAGAAAATCCTAAGGTAGTTTCTTTTCTGTGGTAGGCAGGGTTAGCCGTCATGCCACCATCCGTTTTTTTGTGGGTGTCAAAATCTTCATAGCGTACAAAAATATCCAATCTTTGTCGATTAGTCAAGGGTAAAAGGTTATAAGCGCCCTCAATATAATAGCCGCCCATTGTGGAACCCAAATCTTTGCTTCCTGCGGCGTTGTATGCAGCCACATCACGGAGTGAGGTTTTCACCCACTGCCCTCTAGAAGAAAAACGACCTTTAGCATAGCGGTAGTCAGCTCCGAGCATCGTTAGACCTACTTGCGTAGCGGCGTTGTCTAAGTCTGTAGTTTGCGTTTTTCCACTGTATGCTGCC
Source organism: Flavobacteriaceae bacterium (assembly GCA_029247985.1). Classification (GTDB taxonomy): domain Bacteria; phylum Bacteroidota; class Bacteroidia; order Flavobacteriales; family Flavobacteriaceae; genus UBA7446. The sequence goes on along the minus strand of JAQWKF010000064.1, from coordinate 7,199 downwards.
AAGCCAAATCTAATGTTTGGAAGCCCATAATATTCAATCTTTGCAGCAATATTAATGTCAGAGTTAACAGATTCAGCCCCCTTTTGACGCCCTTTTCTCAAGCCATCAGAACCTCGAAGTACATAATCTTCATTAAAAGAAACAAAACCATTCATAGCATATAGCTGGTATCTAAAAGAAAGTTCATTTGATCTTCCTGCAATACCAAAACCGATTTCCCGCCAAGTTGTGGGTATTACTTTACCATCCAAGCTTGGTCGCTCGACTCCATTATACGTGGGTCCCTCATGGTATTCGTTAATAATCCCCATAGGAACAAGCATCAGCCCCGCCCTAGCATTCAAATTATCTGTAATATTATAATTAACAAAAGCCTGTTCAACATAAACCTCTTTAACATGTTCATATTCTACTTCCGTAACAAATTGTGTTCTGTCGTCAAATTTATAGGCAAATAGCAGCACCAAACGCTGCACGTCAATTTCGTTTGGCGTTCCATCATACCCATTAAAATTGATTTCTCCATAACCGCCAAGGGTTATTCTGTTCTCGCTATTTTCAAGGTTTGACAATTGACGCATCGCACTGTTTTGGAAATTCATGTTTTGCGAAAATCCAACCGTCGATATTAGAATGCTAAAAAGGATGATTTTTTTCATTGTTTTTATTTAGATTGTTTTTAAATTAGGGCAAATGTATTACCTAATTTACAAACCACAAAGTTTATTTGGATTTATTTTAAATAAGAACTTAGCAAACCTGTAAAGAAACGTTGTATGCCGACTCAAAATGCAACATATTCACCGAATTTTGTGCTTTTTCAGCTGCTAAAAAGGAAAGTAATTTTTCTGTTGGAACGTTACCAGTAAGTTCATCTTTGGCCATTGGGCAGCCTCCTAGCCCACGTATGGCGCTATCAAAAGCACGGCAGCCGCCTGCATAAGCGGCTTTGATTTTTGAAATAGCCTCATTTGGCTTTGCGTGAAGGTGAGCGCCAAAAACAATTTCGGGATATGCCTGTAGTAAATGTTCAAATAAATCTGTAATGGTTTTGGGTTGTGCCAAACCTACTGTATCTGATAGTGAAATACGCCTGACCCCCATATCCACTAACCTACTCACCCAGCTTGTAACCAAGGCTGGACTCCAAGGGTCTCCATAAGGATTGCCAAAACCCATGCTCAAATAAACAACCAATTCTCTATTTAGGCTAGTGGCATGCTCAACCAAGCGATTCAATAAGACTAGTGAGTCTTCAATTGTGTTGTTGGTGTTGCGCATTTGGAAATTTTCAGATATTGAAAAAGGGTAACCTATATAACTTATTTGTTCATAGGACAAGGCCTCTGTGGCTCCTCTTTGATTTGCAACTATGGCTAGCAGCTTCGTATTGGTTTGACTTAAATCGAGTTGTCTAATAACTTCGTGGGTGTCACGCATTTGCGGAACAGCTTTAGGAGAAACAAAGCTTCCAAAATCGAGCACATCATAACCTACACGCAAAAGTGACTGCAAGTACTTCACTTTTACGTCCGTAGGAATAAACGTTTTAATGCCTTGCAGAGCATCCCTAGGGCATTCGGTAAGAAAAACACGAGACATGCATCAAAAATAACAAATCCTTTGACGCTAATTATGAGGCATTTATATAAATTTGCATAAGAAAAATTGCTTATGAAAACGACTACCCTTTTTGAGGACAAACTTGCTCCTAATAAAGACCAACTATTGCACCATGCGCTATACCACAAATTAAACAGCACTGAGGCAATAAAGACTTTTATGGAATATCATGTTTTTGCCGTTTGGGACTTTATGTCTTTGGTAAAAGCCTTGCAACGCAAACTTACTTGTACTGACTTACCTTGGGTGCCCGTAGGAAGCCCGTCTACAAGAAGGTTAATCAATGAAATTGTTTGGGGTGAGGAAAGCGACGTGGATCAATTCAATCAGCCTGGCAGTCATTTTGAGCTTTACCTTAAAGCTATGGAGGAAATAGGGGCAAACACCGCGCCTATCAATGCTTTAGTATCAGCAATTCAAAATGGGACTCCTTGGCGTACAGCTCTTAGCGAAGCTGCAATACCCAACGAAATAAAATCTTTTATAGATTTTTCACTCACAACGGCAACACAAGCACCAGTACATGTTGTAGCAAGTGTGTTTACATATGGAAGGGAAGACCTAATTCCTGATTTGTTTATTGCCATCATTAAAGAGATGGCCCAAGAAAAAGGTTCCGGCTACGACACATTGGTTTATTATTTTGAGCGTCACATTGAGGTTGACAGTGAAGAGCATGGGCCTATGGCACAACAAATGATTCAAGAACTATGTGGGGACAATACCCAGCTCTGGGAACAGGCAAATGATGCAGCTCAAGAGGCGCTACAAAAGCGATTATCACTTTGGGACTTTATTGAAAGTAAGATTTAATAAAAATGTATATTGCATATCAAATACTTTAAATCATGAAACATTTACCTATATTATTTGCTTTTTTATGCATGGCCTGTGTGTCTAGTCAAAAAAATATTGCCTTTGACCCAGAAACCTATGCAGCTAGCATCACAGCTGAAGAACTAAAAGCGCATTTATATACCTATGCAGGTGACGATTTTATGGGAAGAGAAGCAGGTACTGAAGGAGAAGACGTTGCCATAAACTATCTAAAAGGCGAGTATGAATCACTGGGCATAGACGGAGGGATGCCCGACGGTGCTTACTTTATGCCTATGACCCTAAATTCATACAGAGAAAACCGCACTTTAGAAGCAAGCAATGTGTTGGCTTTTATTGAAGGAAGCGAAAAACCCAATGAAATATTGGTTATCACCGCCCACCTAGATCATATTGGCGTTGAAAAAGATGGGCAAATCAATAATGGAGCAGACGATGACGGTTCTGGAACTGTTGCCATATTGGAAATTGCAGAAGCCTTTCAACAGGCTGTAGAAGACGGTAATGGACCCAAACGTTCTGTGCTATTCTTGCACGTCACCGCAGAAGAAAAAGGATTATTGGGGTCTAAATATTACACAGACAATCCTGTATATCCTCTTGAAGATACAGTTGCTAACTTAAATATTGATATGATTGGACGCATTGATGATTTGCATGCGGATAATAGCAATTATATATATCTGATTGGTTCTGACATCTTATCACAAGACTTGCACGACGTATCAGCAGCCATGAACGACGCGTACATTAACTTAGATTTGGACTACCGCTACAATGACCCTACTACAGAAGTTTTTGAGCGTGGCCGCTATATTGAAAACAGGTATTATTATCGTTCAGACCACTATAATTTTGCTAAAAACAATGTGCCGGTTATCTTCTATTTTAACGGTACACACGCCGATTATCATGCACCAACAGACACGGTAGAAAAAATTGAGTATGAATTGTTGGAAAAACGCACCCGCCTTATTTTCCATACCGCCTGGGAAATTGTAAACCGTGAGGAGCGTTTGCGTTTAAAAGAATAATTGCAAAACGTACTTCAACAAAAAACCCTCGATTTCTCGAGGGTTTTTTTATAAAATTTTTATAATGAATTCTCTCAAAAAGCGTATCCTAAGGAAAGTCCTATTCTTGGAAGAATACCGTCTAAAGTAATTCCGCTAATATCTCCACTTGTCTTAACATTAACGTATTGAGCGCCGAAATTTAAATCAAGGGCAAATCCCGTGTCATTTCCTCCAAAAACCCATTGATAGCCCGCTACTGCGCCAGCACCAAAAAGTGAAATTTTACCCTCGCTACTGCCAGACTTACCAGAGGCACTGGAAAAGTTTACTAGAGGAGCTCCGTACCAACCTCTTGGTAAGGGTTAAAGTGGATTTAGAAAATAGAATTCGAAAACTGTACTCAAATGTTATTTTGCCCAATCACAACCTAGATAAATTATTTAGACCAAGTTTGGTGTCTATTGCTGACGATAAACTTCTTATAAATCAATTCTTGGAGAGTGCTAAAAATGATTTCGAAGACGGCGTATAAAATTCCTTTATGCAGCCAAGGATTTTTATTTCCAGTATGGAATTATCTCCATAGAATAGGATTTACATAGGATGGCAATGGATTAGACTACAGAAACATTCCTTAACACTAAACATAATAAAGGGGTAAGTTTTTGCTTACCCCCTTGTTATTAACGACTTAGACTAAAAATCTTTTGCCAATGTATGTAAGTAATAGGTAACATATATTTTACGCTACTCCTCAACAAAAATAAAACGATTATCAATTAACCACGGGGGTGCAAACTAGAAATTTTCTTCTTGATTTTTTTGGCTTTTAATCGTCGTTCAAATGTTCGTGAGCTTTGATTACAGTCTACCTTTTTAAAATTTTAGGGTATATATCATTTAAATTTATTTACATTTGAATACTAATTAAAACAATAATAATGAAAAATTTAATTTATCTATTAATGATTGTTCCAGCTTTATCTTTTGGACAATTTGGTGCTCACGTTGGATTTTCATCTGCAAAAGCAAAAGTTTCTGGCGGTGGAGTTTCAGTAAATTCGGACAACACAACTTCAGTTAGCTTTGGTTTAATCTATGATGCAGAAATATCTGATAATTTGGATTTACTTCCCTCCGTTTCTTTTGCTATTGGCCAAAAGGTTGATGACGAGGCAAATAATGCAATCGGACTAGGTCTAGATTTGCAATATTATGTATCAGGAAAAGACGCTGGTTTTTTTATAAGCCCAGGGTTAGGTTTAGGTATTTCTCTTGCTGATGTAGATACTGATGTTGTAAAAAAATCTGCTTTTTCAGGTCAGATTGGCATTGGATATGACTTTTCTGATAGTGTAACCCTAGGTGTTGGCTACGTAACTCAACTTAGTAACTCATCTAATATTGATGGTATTAAGATTAGAGCAAATGGGTTTGGAGCAGAATTACAAGTTAAGTTTTAACTAATTAAATAATCTAAAGGGGGGGGGATACCCCCCCTATTTTTATATATGAAACGATTAATATTACTCACCATACTAATTAGTGCGTATACTAGTGCTCAGACTAAACTTTATGTTCATCCAGATGGAGACAATTATGCGTCAAATACAAAAACTATAGCCCTATTGCCTTTAAAAGTACAAGTCAAATTAAGACCAAAGCAGTTAAAAGACTTTACTACTGAACAGATTATTCAAATGCAAAAGGATGAAGCGCTTGATATTCAGAAAGGAATGCATTCATGGTTCTTGACAAGACAAAAGCGAGGAGAATTAACTGCAAAAATCCAAACCCCAGCTAGAACAAACGCTCTATTGAAAAGAGAGGGTATTGACATTTATGCTGCTGATGAATATCTGCCTAGTGAGCTTGGTAAGATTCTAGGAGTAGACTGTGTAGTTATGGGGACATTTGAAACCTCAAAACCAATGTCAGATGCCGCAGGAATTGCCATAGGTGTTTTATTTGGTGCTGCAGCAGGAACAAGTGCAGCAGTATGTAATCTCGATTTTTATGACACTAGAGATGATGAACTTGTTGTGAACTATCTTAAGAAAATCAAAGGTTCGCTTGGCTCAGACTCACAAGATTTGATTAATATTCTGATGAGAAAAGTTACAAGGAGAATACCATACACAAAATAAATGAGTGCAAGATTATTAGTACTTTGTGGGTTATTATTTTTTGGTAGTTTTTGTTTTTCTCAATATGGCTATGAACCTAAGCATACTAATTCAAATTTAGGTGGTTGGGATAAATCAAATGAATTCAATAAAGCTGACGTAGTTGCAGTAAATATTGATGAGTTGAAGGCTAAGTTTTTAAATAAAACAGTAACTCCAATATATATTTCAAAAGAATTTAGGGAGAATAGTTACAAGAATTTTTATAAAGATTCTCAATTAAAAAAGGCTATAAAAGATAAAACATATAAAGGACTAAGGTCTCATGCATCAAACGGCTCAGGCGGTACGATGGTCTTATACACTCCTAACAATAATTATAGAGTTTTGTTTGGAAAAAGATTTAAGGTTGTTGATATAAGCCCCATTATAAATAAACGGCATTTAGCAAATACTGATGACTCGAATTATCTGTTTAAACTACAAAACGATGAATTTGGAGTCGTTTACTACAAGTACAACAGCAAGTTTAAATCAAACGTAGAGATAGAGATGTTTTAATTAAATAATTTACTAGAATTATATGAAATATCTGCTAATCCTAGTACCTTTTTTTAGTTTCGCTCAACTGCACCATCAGACGGTGAGTGCAGGTGGAGGAACCTCCCAAAAGGGGATATATTCCATAGGGCAGTCTTCAGTTATCGGGAATATTAAAACCACTGGGGCTACAGTCTCTCAGGGCTTTGTAAACCCCACTAAAACAGCCTATGCTGTAGAAACCATAACAACTGACCTTACTGTAACTATTTACCCCAACCCTTTTGTAGAGCAGTTTATAGCTACACTAGATAAGAAATACAACGATATTCAGGTGATTATACAAAACGCTGATGGGCAGCTTGTATTTACCAAAGACTTCAGTAACACATCTCAGGTGGTGGTAGACACGCCAAGGCTTAGTATTCAAACCTATTTGATTACTATACTAGCAGATAAAAAAATATTTAACGCTAAACTCATTAAACAGTAATGAAAAAATATATCCTATTTGGTTTAACTCAGGCGAAAAGGAATTTTTAGTTTTTAATGAGAATGGAGGGAAAATGATTGTCTCATTCACTGGTATAGAGTTTAATATTGTAAACTAAAAAATAAATCATATTCACAATCACGGTCAATCCACTTGCTAACATAGTTTGTTACTGCTTTGGGATTGTCAATGAGTTCATAGTCTCCCACAGCAATACCTCCTAGTGCTGTTCTTGTTTCGTAGAAGCTCATAGTGCTATTGGTTTCCACAAGCATAAGCTTATTTATCTTCTCGAATTTACAGTTTAGTGCCTTGAATTCCTATGTTAACGTTGTAAAAAAGTGCCGAGAAAGTGCCGAGAGCATACACTTTTTTGTAATTTTAAACATCAATTACGTGTAAGTGCCGAACGAAACGCATAACTGGTTTAAAGAAGAAAACCCCTCGATTTCTCGAAGGGCTTTTCTTGGGTGGAAGACCGGTCTCGAACCGGCGACCTCTAGAACCACAATCTAGCGCTCTAACCAACTGAGCTACAACCACCATTTTCTAGGATGCAAATGT
>JAQWKF010000016.1 GCA_029247985.1 Flavobacteriaceae bacterium | reverse complement strand
GGAGCGTCTTTTGATGAATTATTAGCGGTAAAAACACCCCAGCAAGGCAAACGCTTTTTTATGGGTTTTGCCAATCTGATTAATGCCATGCGTTTATGTGCTAAACCTATTGTTGGCCGTATACACGGAAAGGCCATTGGTGGAGGTGTGGGCATCGTAGCTGCGTGCGATTATGCCATAGCGACTACAACGGCAGCTGTACGCCTTTCAGAACTCGCCATAGGCATTGGACCTTTTGTGATTGCACCAGCCGTAGCTCGTAAAACAGGTATAGCAGCGCTTGCTTCCATGGCACTGCAACCCAAGGAATGGAAATCTGCCGATTGGGCCTTGTCAAAGGGGTTGTATGCAGAAGTACATCCTGATTTTGAAAACGCCAATAGTGCTGCCATTGACTTGGCAAAACAGTTGGCAAACTATGCGCCAGATGCCGTAGCAGAACTCAACAAAACCCTTTGGGCAAACACCGGCCATTGGGCTACATTATTACCAGATAATGCCGAAACCTCTGGCCGCCTATTATTGTTACCAGAAACACAAGGCACACTTAAAAAACTTAAACCAAACACATGAGTAAGATTCGCATAACCAAAAGTTTTTCGTTTGAAACAGGACATGCCTTATATGGCTACGACGGCTTGTGTAAAAACGTTCATGGACACAGCTATAAACTGGATGTTACGGTCATAGGCACGCCCATAAAAGACAACGATAATGTTAAGTTTGGGATGGTCATTGACTTTAAAGACCTTAAGAAAATAGTAAAATCTGAAATTGTAGAAGTTTTTGACCACGCAACAGTGTTTAATCAAAACACTCCACACCTTGAATTAGCCCAAACCCTAAAGGATAGTGGGCACAAAGTCTTGTTAGTAGACTACCAACCCACCAGCGAAGAAATGATCATTGATTTTGCCGCCAAAATAAAGGCCAAACTGCCAAGCTCCATCCAATTACATCATTTGCGCCTGCAAGAAACGGCCACCTCTTTTGCAGAATGGTTCGCTGCCGACCAGTAATTCGTACTTTTGTATTATGAATATACCCAAGGGTAAAAAAGTATACTTCGCTTCTGACAATCACCTAGGCGCACCAACAGCCGAGAAAAGCCGCATTCGCGAGAAGCAGTTTGTTGCTTGGTTAGATAGTGTTAAAAAAGATGCGGCAGCCATTTATCTTATGGGTGACTTGTTCGATGTTTGGATTGAATATAGGCGCGTTGTTCCCAAGGGATTTGTGCGCGTATTGGGGAAACTAGCAGAACTCACCGATAGCGGAATTCCCATTTACTTTTTTGTAGGGAATCACGACATGTGGATGAAAGGGTATTTTGAAGAAGAACTAGGCATACCCGTTTATTATGCGCCTCTAGAAATTACCCTTAACAACAAGAAATTGCTTATTGGCCACGGAGATGGATTAGGCCCTGGAGACAAGGGATATAAGCGTATGAAAAAGGTGTTTTCTAACAAACTAATGCAATTTTTGTTCCGTTGGATTCACCCCGATTTAGGCCTGCGTCTTGCGCAATATTTGTCCCTTAAAAACAGACTAATTTCTGGAGATGAAGACAAAAAATACGAGGGGCCAGACAGTGAATGGCTGGTGCACTACTGCCGAAAAAAATTAGAAACAACAGACCTAGACTATTTTGTATTCGGCCATCGCCATCTACCCCTAGATATTGAGCTGGCTAAAAATGCCCGTTATATCAATTTGGGCGACTGGATTGAGTACAACACTTACGCTATCTTTGACGGAGATAAACTTACCCTTACCACTTGGGATGATTGAAAACAAAGAACACGATTACGAATACGCCGTATTAGTAGGCATCATCAATCAGGAGCAATCCGCACAACAAGTCAGTGATTATATGGACGAATTGGCTTTTTTGACCTTGACCGCTGGTGGTGAGGTAAAAAAGCGCTTTACTCAAAAACTAGACACACCACATCCAAAGACCTTTATTGGTAGTGGTAAAATGGAAGACGTGCGGGACTATGTTAAAGCACACGATATCAGCACTGTTGTTTTTGACGACGAGCTGACTCCTGCCCAACAAGCTAACATAGAAGAACTGTTAAAGTGTAAGATTTTAGATCGAACCGGACTAATTTTAGACATATTTGCTCAACGCGCCAAAACCAGTTATGCCCGTACGCAAGTAGAGTTGGCTCAATATCAATACCTGCTTCCCAGACTAAAGGGATTATGGACGCACTTGGAACGTCAACGCGGAGGTATTGGCATGCGGGGCCCCGGTGAAACGGAAATTGAAACCGATCGCCGAATTGTCCGTGACAAAATTTCCTTGTTAAAGAAAAAACTCACAACCATAGACCGTCAAATGGCAACCCAGCGTGGCAATCGAGGATCGCTGATTCGGGTAGCCTTAGTGGGGTATACCAATGTAGGAAAATCTACCCTAATGAATGTGCTTAGTAAAAGTGATGTGTTTGCTGAAAACAAGCTCTTTGCTACCTTGGATACTACGGTACGCAAGGTTGTGATTGGCAATCTGCCGTTTTTACTGTCCGATACGGTTGGATTTATCCGCAAACTACCCACACAACTTGTAGAGAGTTTTAAAAGTACCTTAGACGAGGTTCACGAGGCTGATTTGTTGCTGCATGTAGTCGATATTGCCCACCCACAATTTGAAGCGCATATTGCCTCTGTTAACGAATTGCTGGCAGAGCTAAAGGTTCAGGACAAACCAACGCTGATGGTTTTCAACAAAATTGATGCTTATAAGGCCGAAGCCTATGACGAAACGGACTTAATCCTTGAGCGTGGTAGTGAACACTACAGTTTAGACGAGTGGAAAGAGACGTGGATGGCAAAAACACAAGGGGATGCCGTGTTTGTTTCAGCAGCCAAAAAAACCAACATGGCACATTTTAGAAATCGTGTATACCAAAAGGTACGTGAGCAACATATAACCCGCTTTCCCTACAATCACTTTTTGTATCCAGAAATTGAAGTAGAGGAGTAGCCTTACTTTAATTTTATGCGCAAACCAATTCCAAATACTTGCCTCACCTGAAGGGTTTGTACCGCATTGTCATCGTATACTAACTGCATTATGAGATTGGTTGAAATATAGTCATTGACTTCCATTTCAACACTTACCTGATAGTCTAAATCTATATTTTCGGCTTTGTCTAAATAGTCTGAATATAGCCCTAGACGTTGTTCAAGAGTAATGTTTTCTAGTGGTAAAAATTTGTAAAAAGCATTGATTGAGGCACCCAATTCAAAGCGGTGATTATCTCCTTTACGTACACCAAAGTATTCTTGACCTTGTTCCAAATCGTTAGTAAACTTTCTGCTCACTAGTGTAAGACGTTGGGTAAAGGGTGCAATATTCACCCAAAGGTCATTATTTTTTTTCCAGTATAAACCAACCCCCAATTGAATATAGACAGGCGAAAAAAACTGTGTTTTCAACGTTCTCGTTTCTTCCCCCTCACTATCTTTCCCAAACTTATAACCACGGGCAAACTGCGTTTTCACTCCAAAAACAGTAGAATAGCTCCATTCTTCAGAGAAACTTTTTCCTAAAAATGATTGCAAGTCAATCCGATCGTTGGTTTTACGTAAAAATTTAGCGCCACTGATTTTAGTTAATCCAAAATCCCCTAGAAATTTGGTATCCCAATTCCAACCATTTTTCTTGTATCTCAAGTCATAGTCTGCATGAAAGCTAAGTGAAACACTATTTTGGCCACCAGACGCCCATTCGCTGAATGCAGATTGATTAAATAGAAAGGTTGCTTTACCACCTCTATACCACCCCTCATCTGATTCAGCTATGGAATCGTTTTGGGCATATATGAGCTGGGTACTAATTAAAGCTAGAAAAAGATATTGCTTCATTTTAAAAATTTAGGGTTTCTTATATAAAGGTACAGAAGAACAGGCTTCTCCGTAAGATAATTTCTTCACAATTGGCGTTAATTTAGCTGCCAATAATCCTAGGGCTTGTTCAGGGACGGGTTTGTTTGAGCAGCCCTTTATCATCACCAGACCATCTTGGTAGGGGGTAAAATCCATAAGCGCGAGTTGTTCGGCAAAAAGCTGTTGCTCCAAATCGGTTGTAGTCCCTACCACAACATACTTAGCCAAGGGCTGCAAATGCGTTACCACAAGCAATGTTGCCCATTGAGGCACCAGAATATCATCTGGGCAATGTACAGCAACAAAATGATCTTTATATGCTGTCCAATCGTGGGCCTGAAGTCTTTCGCGAAAGCTTTGCTCACGCAAAACAATACCCTCATCTAAAAAAGTAGTTATCGAAAGCTGGCTGCGTGTTCCTTCTTGGTAAAGTTCCTCCAAATCTATGACTTGAAGCGCACTGTTAGCCACACGATTGACAATTTGGTCACTCATTATAAAAACCCAAGTTCAAGTTTAGCTTCTTCACTAATTAAATCTCGTGTCCATGGTGGGTCAAAGGTGAGCTCGAGTTCAACCTCATTGACTTCGTCCAATTCACGAACTTTTTCTTTTACTTCTTGGGGCAAACTCTCAGCTACGGGGCAGTTTGGTGTCGTGAGGGTCATCAAAATTTTGACATCATTATCTTCATTGACAAAGACGTCATAGATTAGCCCCAGTTCGTAGATATCTACTGGAATTTCAGGGTCAAAGATCGTTTTGAGTACACGAACAATTTTTTCTCCAAGTGCTTCAGTATCCATAGTTAAGAGAGTTGTGTTTGATACGCCAAAGCGTACATTTTAAGTTGTTTTATCATTGATACCAAGCCATTTGCACGGGTTGGCGATAGGTGTTCTTTGAGTCCAATTTCGTCGATAAAAGTGGTATCAGCAGCCAAGATTTCTTTCGGTTGTCGTTTGGAAAAAGCACGAATCAAAATGGCAATGATGCCTTTTGTAATAATGGCATCACTATCTGCTGTAAAAACAATTTTATCGCCTTCTAGTTCAGCGTGTACCCAAACCTTGCTTTGGCAACCCTTGATGATGTTGTCATCTGTTTTGTAGGCCTCATCAATAAGCGGAAGCGATTTGCCAAGTTCAATCATATACTCATAGCGCTGCATCCAGTCGTCAAACATGGAAAATTCAGATACAATTTCAGCTTGTTCGGTTGCTATACTCATAGGATAA
>JAQWKF010000010.1 GCA_029247985.1 Flavobacteriaceae bacterium | reverse complement strand
ACCCAACAGACCTATCACTTTATGCCAGATTTCCCCCTAAAAGGACTTGCCTTATGACAATAGCTATTGCCATATTGAACTACAATGGTGCTAAACTGCTAGAGCAGTTTTTGCCCTCCGTATTGGAACACAGCACTAACGCCAAGGTCTACGTTATTGACAACGGCTCCACAGATAATTCGCTAGAAGTACTTGCAACAAGATTTCCCAAGGTCACGGCTATTCCTTTACATGAAAATACAGGCTATGCCGAGGGATATAACAGGGGATTACAAGAAATAGATGCTGATGTAGTTTGTTTGTTAAACTCAGACATTAAGGTAACCCCGCACTGGTTGTCGCCCATAACCACTTTTTTGGAAACACATCCCGAAGTGGCGCTCGTACAGCCCAAAATCAAGGATTTGGCAAAACCAGATCACTTTGAATATGCCGGTGCAGCAGGCGGTTATTTAGATATCATGGGACTCCCCTACTGCCGTGGCCGAATGGGTAGATTGTGTGAAAAGGACATTGGGCAATACGACAACAATGCGCAAATAACGTGGGCTAGTGGAGCTTGTTTGTTTGTGCGAAAATCGGTTTTTAATGCACTTGGGGGATTTGACGCTTCTTTTTTTATGCATTTTGAAGAAATAGATTTGTGTTTGCGCGCACAGGCCAAGGGCCATCAGGTTTGGGCTGTTGGCAACAGTGAAGTTTACCATAAAGGCGCTGCCAGTCTTGCAAAGCAACACCCAAAAAAACTCTATTACAACATACGCAACTCCCTACTGACCTATACCAAAACCTTGCCCATAGCGCCCTTGCTGTGGGTATATGTGTCCCGTTTGGCTTTAGACACAACGCTGGTGTTGTATTTTATGGTGCAATGCAAATTTGACCATGTGCGTGCCATAGCCAACGCCTACAACACCTTTTTTGAACGTTTTCACAGAGTTTTTAGCACGCGTAAAGACACCTTAAATCGCTTGCGCTTGCGCAGTGTTTTGATAAGATTCTAATGTCTTTTGAATTGGTTTTCAGCTACTTATAAGTCACTTATTTAAATTTATATATAACACATTATCAATAAGTTACGTTTGTTTTTGTAAAAGTTTTTTCCTAAGTTAGGAACAACAAATCTTTAGTCATGAAACAACTTTATTTCATTGGAATTTTTACACTTATCTCGTTAGCATCATTAGCTCAAACTTACCCAAAAGGGATTTATACAACATATGAATCTTTTAAAAATCGTTTGCCCAATGATACATTGACAGTTTTTGAAATAAAAACACGTGATACTTCAAATGCTTTTCGTTTTGTAAATAAAGCAACAAATAAAAGGCTTAAACGGAATTTTGCAATCAGCGATGGAACGCATTTATATATCCGTATCAAAGAAGTTTTTAAGCATCTACCAAGAAATGACAAGAATCAATCGAAAGATGATGGGAACTTTTGTATTAAGGTAGAGGAAATAGGCTCCCGTTATTTATACTTTGAAGATTATTTCACTTCGAAAGAAGCCCTAATTTTAGGTGGTCTGGCTGCTGGTGCTTCTGCTAGGCGTTTAAAAGGGATCGTATATGACTTTAAAACCCATCAGTTTGACCTGTTTAAAAACGCAAAAGACTTTGCCTATTTCATAGAAAAAAATCATCCTGAGTATGTCAATGAAATTTCAAAAGTTGAAACTAATACTCATGGAAAAAAGAAACGCAAGAAGTTTGTAGAAGATTTAGATTTAATTCGAAAAATTATTACAGAAATTAATCAAAAATAATAATACTCCCCATTGAGCCCCCACTGGCGTGCATAAGGAGTATAATGAAGTTTCGGGCCCTTCGGCAGGCTCAGGGCCCTCAAGCTCAGGGTCCACAGGCTCAGGGGTCCTCAAGCTCAGAATTGGGTGCGCCCCCCCTGGCGTGCGTTTGAAAGGCATGGTCATAAACCAGCCTTATGCGCGGTTCTTGCTTTCTTTAGTTGGCACCCTACCCTGATTGCCCATGCCGTCCATATCGAGAACATCAACAGCTGTGGGACGTTCTTTTTTACGGGACGCATGTTGCTTAGAAATAATTCCAATCAAGAAAAACGTATACACCAGTACTATGCCCAGCCCAATAAAAAACATAATGCTATTTGTCATCTTTCCTTCTTTGTCTGATGGCTATGGCAAATCCCAAAATGGTTATGGGCCAAAGTCCTACGTAGATGCCTTCTAACTCGTTTCCCGTAAACCAAAGGTATACCGAGTACACAAAGCTGAGAAAAGCCAATATAATAGGATAATACGTGTTTAAAAATTTCATAGCATAAATTAAATACGCTACAATTTACTTAAATTTTAATAAAGTCATATTTCAATAGCTACAGCACAAAAAAAAACACCCCCAGTTTTTGTACACAAACAAAAGCCAGAGATGTCTTAAAAAAGGGTATCCTAAATTACTCTGCGTCTGGAGCTACCGCCATCATTATGCCCATAGCATCGCCATAATCACCACCGTTGATAATACGTCCTGCATCGTCAAAAGTCATATAGTGATAAAACTTAGCCGCAAAAGACTTTCCTGATGCTACGCTAGTGCCACGCCAAGTGCCATAGGTCCGCACACTTCCGTTGGGAAGGTTGGTTTCTGGATCTACACCCGGCAAAAAGTTTTCGGGTGTGTACGTAATATCATCCATGGCAGCGTGCCATCCGCCCATATAGGCAATCACTTCTGCTTTGGTAGTCATGAGCTCCATTCCGTAGAATGCGCCTTGGTATTCTACTTCTTCAGCAAACATACCAGAAATGGTTTCCATATCCTCTGCTTCAAATGCCGAAAACCACGTTTTGGCTAGCTCAACATTCTTGTCAAATGCAGGGTTTGGGTTTTGTGTACACGAAATCAAGAAAAGGGCGGTTGTAAAAATTAAAAGTATTTGTTTCATTTTGCTTTGATTATTTGTTCCTCAATTTACAAAAAAATCAAATTTGAAGAAACGCATTACTTCATTGAAAATAAAACATTTGCGCTATGGCTTATTTGCACGCCCCAGTTGTCCAAGACAATACACCTGCAGCACTTGCAACACAGGCATTGCTGTAGGTCTCATCATCACAGCCACAAACGGGCGTATAGTCCATGGTGCAAACAACATCGGGCGTTGGTTCGGAAAGGCAATCTGCATTGATTACAGTAACATCCTCATTAGTACAGGTAAACGACAACGTTAACATCGTAAAGCACAAAACTAGTGTTGTTTTTTTCATGAAAACAATTTTAGGGTAAAACAGTTGTGTATTAGTGTTCTTGTATGGTTGGCTTTTGATACGGCTGAAAAGGCTGTTTTAGCAAACTACCTATCCTACTGTTTTCAACTTCGTTTGGAAAAACATCCACGCCATATACAATCTCGGATGCAGCCAAGTTTTTATACGTGCCTAACAAACGATCCCAAATCGCAAAAATATTACCAAAGTTGCTATCGGTATAAGGCAAGACATAATGGTGGTGTACCTTGTGCATATGTGGCGTTACCAGTACATAACTGAGCCATACGTCCAGTTTGTTGGGCAACTTGATGTTGGCGTGATTAAACTGGCTTAAAACCACCGACAG
>JAQWKF010000065.1 GCA_029247985.1 Flavobacteriaceae bacterium | reverse complement strand
CCATAGCCTTCTCCCCAACCGTAAGTACCATCAGAGCAGGAAATTTTAACAATACATATACAGCGCTCTGAATATTCCCATTGAGAAAAGAAAAAACTTTTTTCTAAAGTGTCTTTCAGGACAAAAGTTTCAATGTTGGTGATTGTAGTCATTAATTTTTAATTGTGTTTATCAAGTGCAAACTAAAAATTGTTTAGGTTGTTTATTCATTATTGTTTAGCATATATTGGTCACTAATTATCTTCTAACTTAAATAATCAACGATTTCCTCAGCTTCTTGTATAGATTGAATATATGCCACCACCTCGTCGTGTACTGGATATTTGGTGTAGGCCCAAAAAGTGTCTTTGTTTTTAAAAGTAGACACCAAACTGACATCAAAAAATGAAGCACCATAGTCCCCTACATTGATTCCCGTTTCATAGGTTATGATTTCTGGAATGTGCAAAGGCAGTTCGTCCAAGCGCCGCTTGACCTCTTGTGCGAGCTGAGCACGGTTCATGCCATTGGCATTTTCTTTCAATTTCCAAAGGACGTTATGCGTGTACATAATTTGTTGCGTTAAAAAACTTCCCCGTAGGTTGGGGAAGTTTTGATTAGTATACAATAATTTTAAAAAAGAAATTAATCTTTGATTAGTTTTTGTGTAGCTACTTTTCCGTCTACAGCAGAAGCCTTTAGCATATAGATGCCTTTGGCTAGGTTTCCAACCTCTACTTGTCTGACATTATTTGACTGTGAGAGCACTTTGGAACCGGTAAGTGAAAATATCTCCACTCGTTCCAATGGCAATTCAGATTGAAACCTGATGACATCTTTCACGGGGTTGGGGTAAATATTGAATTGAAAATCGTTAAAATCAGAAACCGAGGCTGTTGCAGGCACGACGGTTAAAGAAATATTATCGAAACTTAACCCTGCATTTCCCCAATTTTTTGTAACTCTAAATGAATAATTTTGAGTTGCTGCAGCTGTGTAGGAAATGGTTAAATCGCTCCAGTCGCCCCCACTTGGCGTTACAGGACCAGCAACGACAGCATTATTATTAACTGCATCAATTACTTCTAATTTATATGCCCCCGCTTGACCTGCAAGGTCAGGTTTTAATGAGATTTTATATTCGAATACGTCCCCGGCGGTCGCATCAACAACTCTTTGGATTACCGCGTAATTATCTACCCCACCATGATTCATTTTTCCAAAGAAATCTGATGAAGCAGCCCCATTTCCATCTTCATTAGCCATGGTGTAAGTAAAACCATCTCCCCAGCCTTGAAGGCCAAGGTTGTCGGCAGGTGAACCTGCTTCACTTCCCTCCTTAAGAATATTGTCACCAGCTGCCCAGCCGGCTTCAAAGGTTTCATTAATTAGGGTGTTTTGAGCATGTGTTTGAAAGCTTAAAATGAAAATAAATAATAGTGTAAATAAATGTTTCATAATGTTTAAGTTTAAAGTTTATCGATTTTATAATTGTCTATCGAGACTTCAGTTCCTTCTGCAAAACGGAATAATTGTAGTGTGACTTCGGATTTATTTTGCGGTACTGTAAAATCCAAACTGCTAGAAGTCCATGTACCATTCTTAGGTTCTGCTATATTTTCCTTAACTAGTTGCTGACTTTCGTCCCCTTTTCCACAAACTACAGAGAGTACATGTGTTCGCTTCCATGCAGGACCATTATTAACAACTTTAGTTTCTAATGTCCATCGATAACGATTACCCGGGATAACATCAAATGATTTGATTAAAAAAACTTTAGCTTGTGTAGTAGAAGTAGCTACTTTATTATCTTCTTCTTGCCCAACTGTCCACACCGATTTATTCCAGCCTTGAAACTGAAGGGTATTCCTTTTGGTAATTTCTGTTCCTACTGTCTGATCCTCAAAATCAAGTTCGTATACCAATTCTTGTGCAGTCCCAAAAAATGATAAAACTACAATAAAAAGAACCGAAAGATGATAAAACTTCATAAATACAAATGTTAAGTTATTGATTACACAAACCAACAATAAATATTGTATGCATAGTTTGCAGTAATTATCATCTTAATATCATTTTTTAGCATACTCAGTTCCCATACATTATCAAGATTAATAATTGCTTTACTTTGGCAGTAAAATTTAATAATCCATGCCACACAAGCTTATTTTGTTGTTTGTATTTGTGTTCTATATAACTGCACAGTCACAATCTCTTGAATGGGAAGATCTCTCTGTATTTAAAATCAATACTACAGCGCCGCATGCGCACTTTGAACTGTTTGCATCTCAGACCCAAAAGAAAAATGGAAATCAATCGAGCTTGGAAAAGTCCCTCAATGGGATGTGGGATTTTAAATGGTATACGACGCCAGAAAAAGCGCCGACAAATTTTTTCGCCAATGATTTTGATCGTTCACAGTGGGGTCAAATTCCGGTTCCTGCCAATTGGCAGTTCCACACAGACGATTTTCCATTGTACAGCAACATCGTTTATCCCTACGAAATCAATCCACCCTTTATGCCCAAAGACTACAACCCAGTGGGGTGCTATGTTCGGACGTTTACGATTCCCGAAAACTGGGATAAACAACAAGTGTTTTTGCACTTTGCAGGTGTGAACTCTGCCTTTTATGTATGGGTAAATGGTCAGAAAGTGGGCTATAGTGAGGGCAGTAAGACCCCAGCCGAATTTGATATTAGTTCCTATTTGTTAGCGGGAGACAATCAACTTGCTGTT
>JAQWKF010000128.1 GCA_029247985.1 Flavobacteriaceae bacterium | reverse complement strand
GAAGATGTCGTTGCCCAATGGCGGGCGGGCATCCCATTAAAACGCGGCGGCTCGCCAGATGATGTAGCCAACGCTTGCCTATTTTTAGCCGCTGATTTATCTGCTTACATAACAGGACAGGTATTGCACGTAGATGGCGGTATGTTAACCTAAAATTTATAATCATGGAAAAATTACCAAAACTTGGATTACCCCTAATAATACTCATACTCGTAGGAGTTATTTTTATTTCAAAGTCATACATCAACATCCCGTATGGTGAAGCGGGTGTTGTCTGGAAACGCTTCGGTGGCGGAACCGTTGTAGATGAACCACCCTTGGGAGAGGGGTTTCGTTTTATTGCTCCCTGGAATCGTGTCTATACGTATAACATCAAACAGCAAGAAGAATTTGAGAGTGGTATGCGTGTACTTTCTTCCAATGGACTTGAAATATCCCTTGATGTATCAGTCTTATACCAACCTAAAATCGATGAACTGGGCATGTTGCACAAAACAAAAGGAGAAAACTACCTTAATATCGTTATTGTTCCAGAAATTCGTGCGGTTGCTCGATCTGTGATTGGACGCTATACGCCTGAACAATTGTATTCTTCAAAGCGTGATGCCATTCAAAATGAAATTTATGAGGAAACCATGCGAAAAGTAGATGGGCAACATGTACAACTAAATGCAGTATTGGTACGTGATGTAACACTCCCAACGTCAATTAAAGAAGCTATTCAACGTAAACTTACTCAAGAACAAGAAGCACTTGAATATGAGTTTAGGTTAGAAAAAGCGCGTCAGGAAGCAGAAAAAGTACGTATTGAAGCTGAAGGTAAAGCGGTGGCCAACAGGCTATTAGCGGCATCGTTAACGCCAAATATTTTAAGAGATAAAGGAATTGAGGCAACACTTTTACTAGCCGAATCGCCTAACACCAAGATTATTGTTGTTGGTGGTGGGGAAGATGGATTGCCACTTATTTTAGGAAATCAGTAAGGTTTTCAAAAAAATTTCGATATTTGCACCGTAATGAATACAAAACATGTTTTCCACCACAACAATATCGCGTTTCAAACGTGCTAGGTGGAGTATGTCAATAACCGTCTAACCCGTTTGTATTGCTCAAACGGGTTTTTTGTTATAATAAAGTCATGAAAGAAAATATACGTATCGCGATTCAGAAGTCAGGAAGACTGAATGAAGAATCTTTAAAACTACTCAAAAGCTGTGGTATTTCCATCAACAATGGCAAAGACCAACTCAAGACAGTGTCATCTAATTTTCCAATAGAGGTATATTACCTTCGTAATGGTGATATTCCCCAATACCTAAGAGATGGAGTGGTAGATTTGGCCATCATTGGCGAAAATTTATTGGTTGAAAAAGGGGAGGACATCCCCACACTTGAGCCACTAGGCTTTTCAAAATGTCGTGTGTCTATTGCTGTTCCAAAAGGGGATACTTACAACAGTGTTGCCGACTTAGCTGGCAAACGAATCGCAACTTCTTATCCAAAAACCGTACAGAAATACCTTTCCAAATGGAATATTCAAGCTGATTTACACATCATTAACGGTTCTGTAGAGATCGCTCCCAACATTGGGCTTTCTGATGCCATTTGCGATATTGTATCCAGTGGATCAACCCTTTTTAAAAACAATCTCAAAGAAGTTGAAGTGTTGTTCAAATCACAAGCCGTTTTGGTTGGTGGCATGGAGTTGTCAGCTACCAAACAAGAAATTCTCGACACATTATTGTTCCGTATTAGAGCAGTAAACGCAGGAAAAAACTCACGTTATGTTATCATGAATGTTCCCAATTACGCTATAGATACCATCTCAAAAATGCTACCCGTACTCAAAAGTCCTACGGTGATGCCTTTAGTTGAGGAAGGTTGGAGTTCGTTACACTCTGCCATTGACAAAAATACCTTTTGGGAAATGGTAGATACTTTAAAAGAAGCAGGTGCCCGAGATATTTTGGTATGCCCAATTGAAAGAATTATTCAATAATGAAGTTTATTTCAAATCCTGATCGAAGTACGTGGCAGGCGCTTACACAGCGCCCAACGGCTGATTTTTCTTCCATTGAACCAATTGTGGATGAAGTGTTTGCTGCTGTGCGTAATAATGGCGATGAGGCTGTACGAGAATACAGTCAAAAGTTTGATGCTTTCACGCCTGATCAACTTTTGGTAGATGCATTAGCATTGGCAAATGCCAAGAGCGAATTACCTACTGAACTTGTCGACGCTATAGATGTGGCTTACGATAATATTTACCGATTTCACAAAGCACAAAAAACAGCAGTCGTCCGTTTGGAAACCCAAGAGGGCGTTAGCTGTTGGCAAGAAAAGAAACCCATTGAACGAGTAGGTATTTATATTCCTGGTGGGACAGCGCCTTTATTTTCAACTGTTTTGATGTTGGCCATTCCAGCCCAATTAGCTGGCTGCCGCCAAATTGTGTTGTGTACACCCCCAAATAGTGCAGGGATTCCTGCTGCTATTCGTTATGCAGCACAAAAATGTGGTGTTACGCTTGTAGCTCAAATTGGAGGCATTCAAGCTATTGCAGCCTTGACCTTTGGCACTGAAAGCGTTCCCAAAGTATATAAAATATTTGGTCCTGGAAATCAGTTTGTAACGGTAGCCAAGCAAAAGGCAACTCAATACCAAACGGCTATCGATATGCCTGCAGGCCCCTCCGAACTGTTAGTAGTTGCAGATAGCACGGCAAACCCTGCTTACGTGGCTGCAGATCTGTTGTCGCAAGCCGAGCACGGTAAAGACAGTCAGGTGATTTTGGTTACTACTGCTAAAGAGATGGACGTATTGGTAGCTGCTGAACTTGATAAGCAATTGCCAGCATTGCCACGTCAAGAAATTGCTGCTGCTGCATTGAAAAATTCTTTAACCGTCTATTTTGAAGAAGAACAAGCAGCTCTTGATTTTATCAATGATTACGGACCAGAGCACTATATCGCTTGTGTTGAAAATGAAGCGCTGTTTGTAGATGGAATTATCAATGCAGGATCTGTTTTTATTGGGAATTATACTCCTGAAAGTGCTGGTGACTATGCTTCGGGCACTAATCACACGCTGCCCACAAATGGATATACAAAACAATATAGTGGCGTTAATTTAGACGCCTTTTTAAAGGCAATTACCTATCAACGCATCTCTGCGCAAGGCTTACAGGCTTTAGGTCCACACATCGAGGCTATGGCTGCTGCAGAAGGACTAGATGCGCACAAGAATGCTGTTAGCCTACGATTAAACGATTTAAACAATGGCTAAGACTTTTGATTTAGCGCGATGGGCTAGACCCGAAATGTTGGCACTTGCGCCTTACACTTCGGCACGGGATACCTTTACTGCAACTGAAGGAGATTACACCTTCTTAGATGCCAACGAAAATCCCAATCCATCTTCAATTAACAGATATCCAGACCCCAGTCAATTGCTACTGAAAAGCGAAATTGCTCAGTTACGAGGTTGTGCTGTTAATCAATTATTGATTGGAAATGGCAGCGATGAAATCTTGGATTTAGTATTTAGAGCCTTCTGTACACCCAACAAAGACGATGTTGTGCTTATGCCCCCTACATATGGTATGTATGCCGTATTGGCAAACATAAATGGTGTGGCTATCAAAGAAGTGCCGTTAACAGATGATTTTCAGTTGAACACAAAGCAAATTCTCGCTACTGTTAGCTCAACTACAAAAGCTATTTTCTTTTGTAGCCCCAATAACCCAAGTGGCAATTTATTTAAAACCTCAGATGTCATCACATTGCTGGAAGGCTTTGATGGATTGGTGGTCATAGATGAAGCATATATTGATTTTACAGAAAACCAGAGTTGGCTATCCAAGATCGATACCTATCCCAACCTCATCGTTACCCAAACCCTGTCCAAAGCCTTTGGACTGGCGGGATTGCGTTTAGGTATTGCCATTGCCCAACCCAACATCATCAAACTGCTGCACAACATAAAACCGCCCTATAACATCAACACCCTAAGTCAACAGAAAGCCATTGAAGTTTTATCAAACGTTGAACGTGTAAAAGCACAAATAGCAGAACTACTATCTGAGCGCAGTAGGATCGCAGCCTATTTAACCAAATTAGATTGGGTAAAAACTGTATTTCCATCAGATGCTAATTTTTTGTTGGTACGTGTTGATGATGCAACCAAACGCTATAACGCATTACTTGCGGAAAAGGTAGTTGTGCGCAACCGTTCTACACAAACAAACTGTGCAAATACTCTTCGTATCAGTATTGGCACTCCTGAAGAAAACAACGAACTTATGGCAGCATGTAATACCATATCATTATGAAAAAAGTATTGTTTATTGACCGAGATGGCACGCTAGCATTAGAGCCTGAGAACTATCAACTGGATGCATTGGATAAGCTTGTTTTTTATCCAGGTGTCTTTCAGTATTTGGGACGCATTTCCAAAGAGCTAAACTATGAGTTGGTTATGGTAACCAACCAAGACGGACTGGGGACAGACAGCTTTCCAGAAGATACTTTTTGGCCCACACACAACTTTATGATGAATGCATTAAAAAATGAAGGTATTGAATTTAAAGAGGTACTTATTGACAAAAGCTTACCAGCCGATAATGCACCTACGCGCAAACCTAAAACGGGCATGCTGTCTGCTTATTTAAATAATGCTGAATATGATCTCAAAAACTCTTATGTCATAGGGGATAGACTAAGCGATATGGAATTAGCAGCTAATTTAGAAGCAAAGGGTATCTTACTACAGAATGACGCGCGAATGGAAGCCTCAATTTCAGAGGAATTGGCACGCGCAATTGCACTTAAAACCACTGCCTGGAGCGAGGTATACACCTTGTTAAAAGCTGGTGAGAGATGTGTCAGCCACAAACGCAAAACAGCTGAAACCGCTATTGCAATTGATTTGAATCTCGATGGTAGCGGCGAAAGCAGCATTGACACCGGCATTGCCTTTTTTGATCATATGTTAGACCAACTAGCTCGTCACGGAGGCGTAGACCTAAGCCTAACCACCAAAGGGGATTTAGAAATAGACGAACACCACACCATCGAAGATACGGCCATTGCCTTAGGCGAAGCCTTTGAAAAAGCATTGGGCGACAAGCTGGGTATAGAACGCTATGGCTTTTGCCTGCCTATGGACGATTGTTTGGCACAAGTATCTCTTGATTTTGGTGGACGCGCATGGCTCATGTGGGATGCTAAATTTAAGCGTGAGTATGTTGGAAAAATGCCAACAGAAATGTTCTTTCACTTCTTTAAATCTTTTGCAGATGGTGCCAAGGCAAACCTAAACATTAAGGCAGAAGGGCACAATGAACACCACAAAATTGAGGCCATATTTAAGGCTTTTGCCAAAGCCATTCGAGCAGCCATTAAAAGGGATGCAGAAAAATTGGTATTACCCTCTACCAAAGGAAAATTATGAATGTAGTCATCATTGATTATGGAGCGGGCAATATTCAAAGCATTCGCTTTGCCTTAGCGCGTTTGGGGATTACAGCAATATTGAGTGATGATGTGACGGTCATCAAAAATGCTTCGCACGTGATCTTTCCAGGTGTTGGGGAGGCAAGTTCTGCTATGGAAAAACTCCGTGCAACAGGTCTTGATAAATTACTTCCTACACTTACACAACCCGTGTTGGGCATCTGTTTGGGCATGCAATTGATGTGTAACAATACTGCCGAGGGCAAAACCAAAGGTCTTGGTATTTTTGACACTGATGTCGTGCGCTTTGAAACCAAATTAAACGTTCCTCATATGGGTTGGAATACCGTTTCGGGAAAAGGAGTACTCTTTCAAAATATTGATCAAAACAGTCATTTTTATATGGTACATAGTTTCTATGCGGTACCTAATGAAGATATGGTTGGTGCATGTACCTATGACATTAGTTTTGCAGCAGCCTTGGCTAAAGACAACTTTTTTGGCACACAGTTTCACCCAGAAAAAAGCGGAGCCGTGGGCGCAAGCTTATTACAAAACTTTCTTGCTTTATGATTTTAGTTCCTGCTATTGATATTATCAACGGACAATGTGTACGTCTCACCAAAGGAGATTACGACACCAAAAAAGTGTACAGCGAATCTCCTGTAGAAGTAGCTAAGACTTTTGAAGGTGCTGGATTAACACACCTTCACGTAGTTGATTTGGACGGTGCACGTGCAAAACACATCGTTAACACTAAGGTACTGGAAGCCATAGCAACCAAAACATCACTTACTATAGATTTTGGTGGTGGTATTAAATCTGCTACTGATCTACAAACGGCTTTTGATTGCGGTGCAGCACAGGTTACCTTAGGAAGTATTGCTGTTGATGCACCTGAATTGGTTTTGAAATGGCTGCAAAAATTTGGTGCGGACAAGCTCATATTGGGTGCAGATGCCAAAAACAGACGCATTGCAACCCATGGATGGGAGCAAGATTCAGGATTAGATGTGATCGAGTTTGTAAAAGAATACTCGCAAAAGGGTTTTGAACACGTGCTGTGTACAGATGTAGCCAAAGACGGTATGCTAGCAGGCCCATCATTAGAACTATACTATGAGTTACTTGAAAAAGTAAAAAATATTTCATTGATTGCTTCGGGTGGGGTAAGCAGTATGGACGACTTGTATCAGTTGGAAGAATTGGGTTGCACGGCAGCCATCATTGGAAAAGCGATATACGAAGGTAAGATAACCCTGAAAGCATTGGAAAACTATCAATTAGAACAATCATAAGATGCTGACCAAAAGAATTATTCCTTGTTTGGATGTTAAAGACGGGCGCACTGTGAAGGGTGTAAACTTTGTTTCTCTGCGAGATGCGGGAGATCCTGTAGAGCTGGCACAGCGTTATGCACAGGAGGGCGCTGACGAATTGGTCTTTTTGGATATTTCAGCATCTGAAGAAAAACGCAAAACATTGGCAAAACTGGTGCGTGATGTAGCTCAGGCCATAGATATCCCCTTTACGGTGGGAGGTGGTATTAGTTCTGTTGCCGACGTAGGAATCCTGCTTGACAACGGTGCAGACAAGGTTTCTATCAACTCTGCTGCGGTACGCCGTCCAGCGCTCATACGAGAGCTGGCACAGCGGTTTGGCACCCAATGTATCGTAGTGGCTATAGATGCCAAGCAACTTAACAACGAATGGATTGTACACCTAGTAGGTGGCAAAGTACCAACAGAAAGACGTCTGTTTGAGTGGGCAAAAGAAGCTGTAGACAATGGGGCAGGGGAATTGCTCTTTACTTCTATGGATCACGATGGTACCAAACAAGGTTTTGCAAACAACGCCTTAAAGCAATTAAGTGAATTGGTAAGCGTTCCCATAATAGCTTCTGGTGGTGCAGGGGAGATGACCCATTTTGTTGATACCTTTGTAGAAGGAAATGCCGATGCGGCTTTGGCAGCAAGTGTATTTCATTTTAAAGAAATCGGCATACCCGAACTCAAAACATATTTAGACCAA
>JAQWKF010000119.1 GCA_029247985.1 Flavobacteriaceae bacterium | reverse complement strand
CAAAAAACCACAGCGGAATCCAAAACCAAGTGCTGCCGAACTTTCTGGAGCAAACACCAAGGAAGCGTCGTTTAGCTGTAGCTTTTCCATAGATGCGCGAAGCTCTTCATATTCTTCCGTATCCACAGGGTAGATTCCAGCAAAAACCATAGGCTTAACCTCCTCAAAACCTTCAATAGCAATATCAGTAGGACGAGTTACAGAAGTAATAGTATCACCAACCTTAACTTCTTTTGCCTCTTTTACCCCAGTAATAATATAACCTACATCGCCCGCAAGCATTTGCTTTCTGGGCTCTTGCTTAAGTTTAAGAACGCCAATCTCATCAGCCCCGTAGGTATTGCCTGTAGCCATGAACTGTACCCGTTCTCCTTTGTTGATTTTACCGTTCAAAATTCTAAAATAAGTTTCTACACCACGAAAAGGGTTGTAGACAGAATCAAAAATAAGAGCCTGAAGCGGCGCATTCACAT
Source organism: Flavobacteriaceae bacterium (assembly GCA_029247985.1). Taxonomy (GTDB): domain Bacteria; phylum Bacteroidota; class Bacteroidia; order Flavobacteriales; family Flavobacteriaceae; genus UBA7446. The sequence continues at coordinate 13,143 of JAQWKF010000119.1, read as the reverse complement.
CTCCTTTAGGTGGCGGAACACGTTTAACAATAGCTCGCAAAATGTCTTCAATTCCTAATCCCGTTTTGGCAGAAGCACGAATAATTTCCTCTGGCTTACAACCCAAAAGATCAACGATATCATCTGTTACTTCCTCAGGGTTTGCAGACGGCAAGTCTACTTTGTTAAGCACGGGTATAATTTCCAAATCATTTTCTAATGCTAAGTATAGGTTTGAAATGGTTTGTGCTTGAATGCTTTGTGCGGCATCCACAACCAGCAACGCACCTTCACAAGCCGCAATAGAACGGGAGACCTCATAAGAGAAGTCAACGTGTCCAGGCGTATCAATCAAATTAAACACGTACTGTTCTTCATCAATCGAAACCTCCATTTGGATGGCATGTGACTTGATGGTTATACCTCGTTCGCGCTCTAAATCCATATTGTCAAGGAGCTGGTCTTGTTTCTCACGATCCGTTACGGCACCAGTGGCATCTAATAGCCTGTCGGCAAGCGTGCTTTTGCCGTGGTCTATGTGCGCAATGATGCAAAAATTTCGGATGTGTTTCATAGCTGAAATAAACGACTTAGCTTACAAAGATACACCAAGCAACCATAGGGGCACGACACTACCAACAAAAAAACTAATTTTGTAAAAAAAGAATAGATGGCCTACTTACGTATCATATTACAAATCTTTTTAGCGGTAACCTTTTTGTTCTCTGCTTACACAAAGGCAATTGCCCCTGGCTTTTTTGAAGTTTTACTCGAGCAGCAAGGTCTTGTACCGAGCAGAATTTACGGAGGCTGGGCAACACGTTTTATTATAGCCTTAGAAATATGGTTGGGACTGTGCTTGTTATTGTCCCTTTATATCAGAGCTATACTCCGACTTAGCTTTTTTTTACTTCTAATATTTTCCGTTCATTTAGTTTATTTAATAGCAATTGGAGAGACGGGCAACTGCGGTTGTTTTGGAGAAATGATAAGCATGTCTCCTTTAGCATCCTTAGGCAAAAATTTAGTCTTGTTGACAGTCAACGGCTTTATGCTTCGTTATAAATATAGGGGTAGCAAAAAACCCATTATTACATGGTTATTGTTTCCATTATTGTTTTTAGCAGCAACACTTGTCTGGCCAGTGCAAACCCAAACAGATGAGGTGGTGGAAAAACTTCCTACTTTTGAAGCAGATGCAGGAATAGACTTTGCTAATGGCTCTTATTTGGTTGCCATACTTAACTTGGGTTGTGAGCATTGCCAGGAGGCGGCCCAACAAATAGTTACATGGCAAAAAAACGGCATTGACTTACCACAAGTCGTCGCGTTGTTTTTTGCGGAAGGTGACACCACGGTTGCGGACTTTAATAACATAACCGACTCTAATTTTCCGTATCAGATGATAGACGTAAATACGTTTTTTGATTTAATTGGCAGCGCACCACCAAGAATTTATTGGATTGTAGACGGTCAAGTAAAGCATTATTGGGACGAAACACTTGGAGAAGACTTTCTAACTACCTTTGCACCATAATGGTTAAAATTGGCGATATAGAATTAAGCGATTTTCCGCTTTTGCTTGCACCTATGGAAGACGTAAGCGACCCGCCTTTTCGTGCGCTCTGCAAGGAGCAAGGAGCAGACGTAGTATATACTGAATTTATTTCTAGCGAAGGCCTTATCCGAGATGCAGCCAAAAGCGTCATGAAGCTGGATATTTATGAGGCTGAACGCCCTGTGGGAATACAGATTTTTGGTGCTAATCTCGACTCAATGCTGCAGTCGGTAGACATTGTTGAAAAGACGAACCCCGATATAATTGACATAAACTTTGGGTGCCCAGTAAAAAAAGTAGTATCTAAAGGTGCTGGAGCAGGGATTTTAAAAGACATTCCTTTGATGGTTTCGCTTACTGCAGAAATGGTAAAGCGAACCAACCTGCCAGTGACCGTGAAAACACGCTTGGGCTGGGACCACGATAGCATTCAGATTGTGGAGGTTGCCGAACGTCTTCAAGACGTGGGTGCTAAGGCTATTTCCATTCACGGAAGAACGCGCGCCCAGATGTACAAGGGTGAAGCCGATTGGACTCATATTGCAGCTGTGAAAAACAATTCACGGATGCATATACCCATATTTGGCAATGGCGATGTAAACTCACCAGAGCGCGCTGTAGAAATGCGGGACCAATACGGGTTAGACGGCGCCATGATTGGCAGAGCAAGTATTGGCAACCCGTGGTTTTTTAGCGAAGTAAAACACTTTTTTAAGCACGGCACTCACGCGGCACCACCTACTTTGGCAGAAAGGGCAACCATGGCACGCCGGCATTTACAAATGGCCATTGATTGGAAAGGCGAAAAGCTAGGTGTTTTCGAAACACGTCGTCATTACACCAATTATTTTAAGGGAATCCCTGATTTTAAGCCTTACAGACAGCGATTAGTAACGGAAGATCTATCGGCAGATGTTTTTGCTGTATTAGATGAAATTGAGGAGTTCTTTGGGGCTATTGCCTTATAGCGTTTTTGACAACTCCTGAGGCTAACCAAGATACCGCAGTCGTTAGCCCCACTACCACCAACACAACTGTCCACAAGGTAGACCACTCAAGCGCTATAGGGTAAGGTAAGCCAGAACCAGGAATACTAAAAAAAGCAAACGCCTTTTGTAACCAAACAGTAAAAACCGCAAGTAGCAGCCCAACCCCGCTACCCAAGCCGCTTAATAACAAACCTTGTGCAAAAAACACCTTTCGCAGCGAAGGAACTGTTGCCCCCAGTTGGCGCAATGTTTTTAGGTTGCCTTTCTTTTCTAGAAGCGTCATGATGATCGCCCCTACCACATTAAAAAGCGCAATAAGTACGACCAAAGTTAGTATTGCGATAACAGCAACACGCTCAGTTTGCAACATTTTATAAAGCGCAGGATTTAATTCAGCTTTGGTTTTTATGTCGTAATCATTTCCTAATATTTTATGCAAGTCTTGTTGCACGACACTTTCTTCAGCGCCATTGACAAGCTTTATATACAATGCGCTTGATTGGTTTTCAGGCATTCGTAAAATTTGCTGTACCATAGCAATTGGCGCATAAGCAGTATTTTCGTCTATAGCAGCGCCAATTTGAAAAACACCCCTTACAACAGCTGATTGCGCCCTGAAAGGTTGTTGGTTAAGCATTTCAGTATTACGCCTATTGGGAACAAGAAGCGTTATGCCTTCAGGGTGGTCATAGGCTGCGCCATCGAGCTGAGATAATACGCCAATTCCCAACACCAACTCGTAAGCACCAGGTCGCCCCCAGTCTCCTACCATGGTTTCACCTTCTACAACCGCAGAAAACAAACTGTCCACACCAATAATATTGGCAAAGGCAACTCGGTTTTCGAAACGCAACATCATCTCTTGTGAAAGTGTTGCCGAGACCAGCTCAACCTTGGGGTGATTCCGAAGGGCTATAAAGACATCTTTGTTACTATTAAATTGACTGCTTGTTGCAGAAGTGATGCGGATATCTGGGTCAAATGCATGTGTAAATTGAAGTCCAAATTCACGAAGCCCCCCAAAAACAGACAAAACCACGAAAAAGGCAAATACAGCAACTCCAATAACAAAGGCAGCAAACCTACTGATGAGGGTAACAGCAACCTTTTTTCTAAGACCAAAGGTATAGCGCAAAGCAAGGAGTCGGGTGATGCGCATTAGTTTATTTCAACGGGTTGTTTTTGCGTTTTAGCGAATCCTCAATTGCATCAATATATTCTAACGAGTCATCAAGATAAAAAGCAAGGTCAGGGACTTTGCGCAAATCGTTGCGAAGGCGTTTGGCCAAATCGTGTTTTAATACAGTCTTGTTTCCCTTTATGCCCTCCAACGTTTCTTTGGCTTTCTTGGCAGGAAATACAGATAGGTAAACCTTTGCCAAGCTTAAGTCAACCGTAATTGCAACTTTTGAAACAGAGAGCACTAAGTTTTTAACACCTTGAGTGCGTATGGCGCCCTGTAGCAAAGATGTAATTTCTTGTTGTAGTAGCGCGTTGATTTTCTTCTGTCGTTGTGTTTCCATAAACCAAAAGTACTAATAACGTAGCCAAACCTGTATTTTTACGTATGGATTTTCCTATTCGAAAAATTGTACATATTGATATGGACGCCTTTTTTGCGTCTGTAGAACAATTGGATAATCCTGCACTGAGGGGAAAGCCCATAGCTGTTGGAGGTGGATCGGAGCGCGGTGTGGTGGCAGCTGCAAGTTACGAAGCACGCAAGTATGGAGTGCGTAGCGCCATGTCAGGACGACAAGCAAAAAAGCGTTGCCCTGAATTGATTTTTGTTTCTTCTAACGGCGCTCGATATCGAGAAGTTTCTGAACAAATACGAGAGATATTTCACGAGTATACCGACCTAGTAGAGCCCTTATCATTAGATGAAGCGTATTTGGATGTCACTCAAAACAAAAAAGGAATGGTATCTGCTACACAAATTGCGGAGGAAATTCGCAAAAAGATTGAGAAAAAAACAAGGCTAACGGCCTCAGCAGGCATATCAATCAATAAGTTTTTGGCCAAGGTTGCGAGTGATTACAACAAGCCAAACGGCCAAAAAACCATCCCTCCCGAAGAAGTTTTGGATTTTATGGAAGCGTTAGACATAAGAAAGTTTCACGGTATAGGAAAGGTGACAGCAGATAAAATGTATCGCCAAGGAATTTACACAGGAGCAGACCTTAAAGCTCGCTCACGGGAAGACCTCAGCTCTAGATTTGGTAAGTCAGGGCAGTATTATTACAACGTTGTACGAGGGATACATACCAGCGAAGTAAAGCCTGTTCGTATTGCTAAGTCCGTTGGTGCAGAACGCACCTTTTCTAAGAATTTATCTAGCGAAATCTATATGGAGGAACGCCTAGCGGAAATAGTTAAAGCCCTTCAAAAGCGAACGGGTAAAAAAAAGGTTGCGGGTAAAACAGTTACCCTTAAAATTAAATACTCAGATTTTGTTATTCAAACAAGAAGCAAAACCCTTCCGTTTTATATTTCGGATCCTAGCCTGATTCTAGAGGAAGCCAAAAAGTTGCTTTATCAAGAAACGCTACAAGACTCTGTGCGTTTGTTGGGAATTTCTCTTTCTAATTTCAAATCAGAAAAAAAACAAGAACCAATAGAAGAGCAGCTAAAGCTTCGCTTTTAAGCTCTTGAAACACGAAGCGTGTTTACTTTACCACGGTCTGCAAGCGGCATGGCAACCAAGTTGATGATTAGGTCACCTTCCTGAACATATCCTTTTTTCTTGGCAATTTCATTGACTTCTTTTACGGTAACGTCTGTTGAGCCACTGCCTTCGTAAAGCCGCCCTTTAACACCCCAAAGCAAATTGAGCTGGGCAAGAATACGTGGGTTTGAAGTAAACACCAAAACAGATGCGCTTGGTCGCCAAGCGGAGATTTGATAAGCCGTGTATCCGCTATTGGTTAGGGTACAAATAGCTTTCGCTTCTATTTCGTCGGCCATTGTGGCTGCGTGATAACAAACAGATTTGGTTACAAATCGTGCATTTTTCTTTTTAGGAGCTTTGTGCGGCACTTGGATAAGTGGAGAGTTTTCTACGCTTACTACGATTCGTCTCATTGTTTGAATCACCTCAACAGGGTATTTTCCGACTGAAGTTTCTCCTGACAGCATCACAGCATCTGCGCCGTCCATTACAGAGTTTGCAACGTCATTGACTTCTGCGCGTGTTGGCGTTAGACCGTCAATCATAGATTCCATCATTTGTGTGGCTACAATAACAGGGATACGCGCCAGCTTGGCATGTTGTACCAATTCTTTTTGAACGATAGGCACTTCTTCGGCAGGGACTTCTACACCCAAGTCCCCCCTAGCCACCATCAAAGCATTACTTGCTTTTACAATTTCTTTTATGTTGACAAGCGCTTCGGGTTTTTCAATTTTAGAAATAATCGGAATGTCGTATTTACCATGCTCTTGAATTAGCTTTCTTAAATCTTCAACATCTTGTTTATGTCGCACGAAAGAGAGTGCAATCCAATCTACGTTTTGCTTTATGGCAAAAATGGCGTCCTCGATGTCTTTTTTTGTGAGCGCGGGCAAGGAAATATTGGTATTAGGAAGGTTTACTCCCTTATTTGATTTTAATTCACCGCCCTGAATTACACGTGCTTTAACACGCGCGTTGTTGTCCGTTTCAAGAACTTCAAAAATCAGCTTGCCATCGTCTAAAAGAACGCGCTCCCCAGCGCTGACGTCTTTTGGGAACTGCTTATAGTTCATATAAATTGCATCTGCTGTACCAAGCTCCACTTTTTCCGTTGTGAACAGCACTTCTTGCCCTTCTTTAACAACAGTTCCCTCAGTCATTTTGCCCACTCGAAGCTTGGGCCCTTGCAAATCGGCGAGGATGGCCACATGAAAACCAAGCGAAATATTGAGCTCCCGAATAATTTCCATTCGCTCCAAAACATCATTATGGTCTGCATGGGAAAAGTTTATCCGGAAGACGTTTACACCACTTTCCATCATGGCTTTTATAACTTCCCTTGAAGAGGAAGCTGGGCCGAGGGTGGCTACAATTTTAGTTTTTTTAATTTTTCGCATGCTTAAAAAGTCAGTTTTTCTTTGATTTTGTTACGTTTTGTTGGCAGCAAAGAACACGACATAACACGGCGTATGGATTGTATTCTTTTAACTAAGTTATCTGTCATTCCATTGACACAAACCAAAAGATCCGTTTGAGATAAGCCAGCAAACAATAGACTTCGCTGTTCTGTTTCTTCAAACAACCCTATTTGGCTACTAGGCGTTGTTGAAATAATTTGATTTTCTACCACACGCCACGACTGTTGCATGACATCACAATCGTATTCATATACAGCAAAACGATCTGCGGAGTTTTCAGCCTTAAGGTCTTCTTTGCTTCTAACAAGCGATAGCCCTAATAGTCGATTTAAGTGAAAAACAAAAAGATAGGATGGCAATACGGTTGTCACGCAAAGGACATCTTGGTCAAGTGTAGTGGATTCCAAGTTGAGAGTATGTGTTACCATATTATTAGCGAAGATAAGGACAAAAAAAACACCACCTATCTAAATGCAGCCCTAATGTTTGTCATGAATTGATTTAATGTTGTTTTGGAACTTAAAATAGGCGCGTTTTGCCACTTTCTCCATGGCCCTTTTTTTGTTTTTGGCCCTTGCCTTAGCCGTGGCTTTTCCATCAATTAAAAGCGTTGCTTTGTAGTAGTTTGTTTGTTCTGCCCCATCGTCTAATTCAACATCGAAAGCATATTTTATCCGTTTCTTTTGAAACCAATCCACCAATAAACTTTTATAACTCAACACCATATATTCAAGCTTTTCTAAATTCACAAAAGGGTAAATCATTTTATCGAACACAAACGATGAGCAGCGCTCAAAACCAAGGTCTATATAAACAGCACCCACCAACGCCTCAAACAGGTTGCCATGAACATGCTGACTGTAGTTTTTTGTTGGTACGTTAGAAGATAAGTGATCAATAAGCCCAAGCTGCTCGCCTACCATATTTAAGAAATCACGGCGCACAATTTTGGAACGCATAAGCGTAAGAGAACCCTCGTTGTTTAGTGGCAAAGATTTAAACAGGTGTGCAGCAACAATGGTGTTGAGCACAGCATCGCCCAAAAACTCAAGGCGCTCATAGTTTATTTTCTGACCATCTTCGTCTGTCTTTTCCATAGAGGTATGGGTAAAGACACACTTATATAGTGACAAATCAACAGGAGAAAACGCAATAATGTTTTTTACAAGTTGAAATAATGGATCTTGCTTAGAAGAGGAGTTCTTTCTCAAAAACCGCGGCAACCCCATATTAGTTCATCTTTTTGAACATAATACAAGCGTTGTGTCCGCCAAAGCCAAAGGTATTGCTCATGGCAACCGACACATCTCGTTTTTGTGCAGTATTGAAGGTAAAATTAATTTTTGGGTCTATGTTTTCGTCAGCCGTTTGGTGGTTGATGGTTGGCGGGACAATATTGTGTTTGATGCTCAGAATAGAAGAGATTGCCTCAACAGCGCCAGCAGCACCCAACAGGTGACCTGTCATGGATTTTGTGGAGTTGATATTCATTGCATATAAATGCTCGCCAAACACTTCTTTCAAGGCTTTGGTTTCTGCAACATCTCCCAGAGGAGTGGAAGTTCCGTGCATGTTTACAGCGCCTACGTCTGTGACTGCAACACCCGCATCTGCAATACAGTTTTCCATAACACTTGTAGCTCCTAGTCCTTCGGGGTGTGGAGCAGTTATGTGGTGTGCATCTGCGGAAAGACCACCGCCAGCAACTTCAGCATATATGGTCGCTCCCCTAGCTTGTGCGTGCTCTAGGCTTTCTAAAACTAACGCTCCAGCGCCCTCGCCCATTACGAAGCCATCACGGTCTTTGTCAAAAGGCCGAGAAGCTGTTTTTGGGTCATCATTTCGAACAGATAAGGCATGCATAGCATTAAACCCTCCGATACTGGCTTTGGCAACACCAGCCTCAGAGCCACCGGTGACCATGACGTCAGCGTAGCCCAAACGGATATAATTTAAAGCATCTATAATGGCATTAGCAGACGAAGCACAGGCAGAAACCGTTGCAAAGTTTGGTCCGCGAAAGCCATATTTAATGGAGATCATACCAGGCGCAATGTCAGCAATCATTTTGGGTATAAAAAAAGGATTGAAGCGCGGTGTACCATCTCCGTCAGCGAAGTTTAGCACCTCGTTTTGAAACGTTTCTAAACCGCCAATCCCAGAGCCCCATATAACACCAACTCTAGCTTTATCTACTTTTTCAAGGTCCAGCCCTGCGTCGTGTACTGCTTCATCTGAAGCCACGAGAGCATATTGCGTAAAGCGGTCCATTTTACGAGCCTCTTTGCGGTCAAAATGTTCCAGGGGATCAAAGTTTTTTATTTCACAAGCGAATTGTGTTTTAAACTTCGAAGCATCAAAATAGGTAATAGGAGCCGCTCCGCTGGTTCCAGACACAAGGCCGTTCCAGAACGCATCTTTTGTATTTCCAATTGGGGTTAGAGCCCCAATCCCAGTCACGACAACTCGCCGCCTATGCATGAAAAATGATTATTTACTTCCTTCTATATACTGAATAGCTTGACCAACAGTAGCAATGTTTTCTGCTTGATCATCGGGAATTTGGATATCAAATTCTTTTTCGAACTCCATTATAAGCTCTACTGTATCTAAAGAGTCTGCGCCTAAGTCATTCGTAAAGCTAGCTTCGGTAACTACTTCATTTTCGTCAACGCCTAGTTTATCTACAATGATGGCTTTTACACGTGATGCAATATCAGACATAATTTTGGTTTTATTATTTCGGACAAAAATAGAAAAACTTTCACGCACACAAATGTTTTTTCTAAATAATACGCATTTTAAACTGTTGTAGCTAAGCGACTTTTATTGCGTAAGTTTGCAAAAAGGCATTCTATATTTTGAAAACAATAGTTGTTTTTGCTTCTGGTTCAGGCACTAATGCGGCAAAAATAATCACGTACTTCGACGCCATTACAACTGTTGAAGTAAAACGTATTTATTGCAACAACCCAAACGCCGGTGTAATTGATCGCGCTGCACGCCTTGGGGTGTCCATCAGGGTCTTCAATCGACTCGAATACCAAGCCGAAGTTTTAGAAGAGCTCTTAGCGGATAAGCCCAACCTTATTGTACTGGCAGGTTTTTTGTGGAAGATACCCAAAAGCTATATAGAAGCATTTCCTAACAAAATTATTAACATTCACCCCGCATTGCTGCCCAAATATGGCGGAAAGGGGATGTATGGGCAGCACGTTTTTGACGCAATTGTTTCCAATAATGAAGCAGAAACGGGCATCACCATTCACTATGTCAACGAACAGTATGACGAAGGTGCTGTTATTTTTCAAGCGAATACGGCCGTGGATAAGACAGACACAGCAGCAGCAATAGCTGCCAAAACACATCAACTGGAGCACGCACACTTTGCCCCACAAATACATCAATTGCTAGACCAAAAATGAAAGAAGTTCACCTTTATACAGATGGGGCTGCTCGAGGGAACCCAGGTCCTGGCGGATATGGGCTCATTTTAGAACTTCCAGGCACCAGCTATAAAAAAGAACACGCAGCAGGCTTTCTGTATACGACTAACAACCGCATGGAACTCATGGCGGTTATTGTTGGCTTGGAATTGTTAACGGAAGCGCCGGTTAAGATCACCGTTTTTACGGACTCCAAATACGTTTGTGACGCTGTTGAAAAAAAATGGGTTTTTTGTTGGGAGAAGGAGGGATTTAAAAAGCAAAAAAACCAAGATTTGTGGAAACGTTTTCTAATCGTGTTTAGAAAGCATAAAGTACAGATTAAATGGATCAAAGGGCACAATCAACACCCGCAAAATGAAAGGTGTGATGCCCTTGCAGTAGCAGCATCCAAACAGCAAAACCAAAAAGAAGACACGGGATATAAACCACAAACCACATGAAAAACAACAAGCTCCTTATCGTAGGTACAATGGCATTTGATGAAATCATCACCCCCACACAGGCCTCAGGAAAAATTTTAGGTGGCGCAGGGACATATATTGGTTTGGCAGCGTCTTATGCAAAAGCAGACATTGGAATTGTTTCTGTAATTGGCGACGACTTTACAAGTGAGTACACCTCTTTGCTTACGGATCGTGGGATAGATCTTTCGGGGGTAACGAGGGTTGCTGGGCAAAAGTCTTTTTATTGGAAGGGCAAGTATCACGACAATATGAATAAGCGAGACACACTCGACACCCAGCTTAATGTACTGGCTGATTTTGATCCAGTTGTGCCCACTCACTATATAGATGCTTCTGTTGTAATGCTAGGCAATCTCGCCCCAAGTGTACAACATAGCGTGCTGAACCAACTTGAACCCAACCCTACTCGCGTGGTGTTGCTAGATACCATGAATTTTTGGATGGACGTGGCATTGGATGAGTTGTTAGCGGTTATCAAGCAGGTCGACGTTATCACCATCAACGATGAAGAAGCCATGCAATTAAGCGGAGAGTCAAGCCTGGTTTCAGCCGCCAAAGGCATACACAAACTAGGGCCTGCCTATGTTATTATCAAGAAAGGAGAACACGGAGCCTTGCTGTTTTACAAAGACCAGCCCTTTTACGCACCAGCCCTCCCCTTACAACAAGTGATAGACCCAACGGGTGCAGGCGACAGTTTCGCAGGCGGATTATCAGGATACTTGGCTGCACAAGATCAGCTCACAGCAGCTGCGATCAAACAAGGAATTTTAAACGGTACGGCCGCAGCATCTCTTTGTGTAGGGGCTATGGGAACTGAAGGATTGGTCTCTGCCCAAAAAGAAGAATTTTTAGCGCAGCTTCAAGAGTTGGAGCGCCTACGAACAGTGTCGTAATTTAAAAGCGAACTATGATAATTTTAGTTAATTTTGCCCAATGAGTGATGCCATCAAGCACGAGTGTGGAATAGCCCTGGTTCGGCTACTCAAACCCCTAGACTACTACAAAGAAAAATACGGCAGCTCTTTTTACGGCCTTCAGAAAATGTATTTGATGTTGGAAAAACAGCACAACCGCGGCCAGGACGGTGCCGGCTTTGCAAGCATTAAACTCGATATGGCACCAGGTGAGCGTTTTATGAGCCGTGTTCGGTCTTCTGATCCCCAACCCATTAAAGACATTTTCAATACCATCAACGCACGCATTAATAATGTTGAGCAAAGCTTAGCTACTAAAGACTTGTCTTCAAAAGAATTAAAATCCGCCTTCCCTTATGTAGGCGAGGTTATGCTAGGGCATTTGCGCTACGGAACTTTTGGCAAGAACACCATAGAAAGCGTACACCCTTTTTTGAGACAAAACAATTGGATGCACAGGAATCTTATTGTAGCAGGGAATTTTAACTTAACCAATGTTAACGAGTTGTTTGAAAACCTGGTTACTCTAGGGCAACATCCAAAGGAAAAAGCCGATACCGTTACCGTTATGGAAAAAATAGGGCACTTTTTGGACGACTCTGTCGCCAAGCTCTATAAAAAACTCAAAACAGAAGGTTTTGACAAGCAAGCGGCTTCTCCTGAGATTGCCAAGCGATTGAATATTGCCAAAATTTTACGCAAAGCATCGAAAAATTGGGATGGTGGCTATGTCATTGGTGGATTACTCGGTCATGGGGATTCTTTTGTGTTGCGAGACCCTGCAGGGATTCGCCCCGCATTTTATTACAAAGACGATGAGGTTGTGGTGGTAGCATCAGAACGCCCAGCCATACAGACGGTTTTCAATGTGCCCAAGGAGTCCATTCAAGAAATACATCCAGGACACGCTATAATCATAAAGAAGGCAGGAACGGTTTCTCATACTAAAATTAATGCCCCAACCTCACGACTGGCTTGTTCGTTCGAAAGAATTTACTTTTCCCGAGGAAACGATGCGGACATTTACAACGAGCGAAAGGCGCTCGGACGCCTCTTGTTTCCAAAAATATATGAGTCGCTAAATGGCGACTTGAAGAACACCGTTTTTTCATATATCCCAAATACAGCCGAAACGTCTTTTTACGGACTTGTTCAACGGGCACAGGACTTTATGCTTGAACAATCAGGGGCTGCCATATTGAAGGAAGACAACCTTTCCCCAGATCGCTTAAAGGCGTTGTTATCTCCAAGACCAAGAATAGAGAAGGTTATACTTAAGGACGTCAAGCTTCGTACGTTTATCACAGAAGACAGCAGTAGAGATGACTTGGTTGCTCATGTTTATGATATCACTTACGGCTCTGTAAACAAAGACGATAACCTTGTGATTATTGATGACAGTATTGTTCGCGGAACGACCTTGCAAAAGAGCATATTAAAAATATTAGATCGCCTAGGACCAAAAAAGATTGTTGTGGTTTCCAGCGCACCACAGATTCGATATCCAGACTGCTATGGTATTGATATGGCACGCTTAGAAGATTTAATTGCATTTAGAGCGATGCTAGCACTATTGGAAAAACACAATAAAACAGCACAGCTAAAAACGGTATACGAGAAGGCTAAAGCGACAATAAATCACAAGGTAGCTGACATTCAAAACCATGTTAAGCCCCTTTATGATCAATTTACAGA
>JAQWKF010000086.1 GCA_029247985.1 Flavobacteriaceae bacterium | reverse complement strand
AGCCCGTGTACAGGGAATGGTGTAAACACTTCCTCTATATGATACTTTGCTTTTTTTACGTCTTTAACCGCGTGCAAAAGCGTATCATCATCGTCATAAACGGCATGTACTAATTTACTACTCATGGCTATGCGTGTTTTTATATTTATCTCCCGATGTTTTCAAAATCGACTTTACCTCTGCCTGTGCAATTACAGGGAACGTTCTGGCATACAACAAGAACAGCACAAAGAAGAAACCAATGGTTCCAATAAAGATGCCTATATCCACAAACGTTGGTGAAAACATGGTCCAGGAAGAGGGCAAGTAATCACGATGTAACGACGTTACTATAATTACAAAGCGCTCAAACCACATTCCGATATTTACCACAATTGAAATGATAAAGGAGAACATGATGCTTGTACGTAATTTTTTAAACCACATCAGTTGGGGAGAGAATACGTTACATGTCATCATGGCCCAATATGCCCACCAGTAAGGACCGGTTGCACGATTGAGGAATGCGTATTGCTCGTATTCAACACCCGAATACCAAGCAATGAACAACTCGGTTATGTAGGCGACCCCAACAATAGATCCCGTAATCATGATAACGATGTTCATCAGTTCAATGTGTTGTCTTGTGATATAATTTTCCAAGTGCGATACTTTACGCATGATTATCAACAAGGTGTTTACCATGGCAAATCCAGAAAAAATTGCACCTGCAACAAAATATGGTGGGAAAATGGTGGTGTGCCAACCCGGAATAACAGAAGTTGCAAAGTCAAAGGATACTATGGTGTGTACCGATAATACCAAAGGTGTTGCCAATCCAGCCAATACCAGAGACACCTCTTCAAAACGCTGCCAATCTTTGGCGCGTCCACTCCATCCAAAACTCAACAAACCGTAAATTTTCTTTTGAAAAGGCTTGATGGCTCTATCACGGATCATGGCAAAATCAGGAAGTAATCCCGTCCACCAAAACACAAGCGATACAGATAAATACGTTGAGATGGCAAATACGTCCCACAATAATGGTGAGTTGAAGTTTACCCAAAGTGATCCAAACTGATTTGGAATAGGCAATACCCAATATGCTAACCATGGTCGACCCATGTGAATAATTGGAAATAGCCCTGCTTGAATAACCGAGAAAATAGTCATGGCCTCCGCAGAGCGGTTAATAGCCATACGCCATTTTTGACGGAACAGTAAGAGTACTGCAGATATCAAGGTTCCAGCGTGTCCGATACCTACCCACCATACAAAGTTGGTAATATCCCAAGCCCAACCTACGGTCTTGTTTAATCCCCAAACGCCAATTCCAGTAGAAACGGTGTAAATGATGCAGCCTAATCCCCAAAGGAAGGCTGTAAGGGCAATTGCAAAAGCGATAAACCACTGCTTGTTTGGTGGATTTTCCACGGGTGCAGCAATGTCAACCGTTACGTCATGGTACGACTTGTTCCCTGTTACTAGGGGCTTTCTAATGGGTGCTTCGTAGTGACTAGCCATAAATCGTTCCTTAAGTGTTTCTAACTTTAACTTGATACATCACATTCGGTTTTGTACCAATACTCTCAAGTAGATGATACATTCGATTGTCTTCTTTGAGGTGTGCCACCTCACTGTCTTTGTCATTGATGTCACCAAAAGCCAAGGCTCCTGTTCCACACGCACTTGAACATGCTGTTTGGAATTCGCCATCTTTTATCTCACGACCTTCAAGTTTCGCGTCTAAAATGGTTTTTTGTGTCATTTGAATACACATTGAACATTTTTCCATTACCCCTCTTGAACGAACCACTACGTCTGGATTTAAAACCATACGTCCTAGGTCGTCGTTCATGTGATAATCAAATTCGTCATTCTTATTGTATAAGAACCAGTTGAATCTACGTACTTTATACGGACAGTTATTAGCACAATAGCGTGTTCCTACACAACGGTTATACGCCATGTGGTTTTGGCCCTGTCGTCCGTGAGAACTTGCAGCCACTGGACAAACGGTTTCACAAGGCGCGTGATTACAGTGTTGACACATAACTGGCTGGAAGGTTACTTGCGGATTAGCCGAAGGGTCTTCCATTTTGTTAAAAGTAGACAGCGAATCTCCCAATCCACTGATGTTTTCTACTGTCTCTAAATCTCCTTCAAATGTATCTTGTGCAGAATAGTAGCGGTCAATTCGCAACCAGTGCATATCACGTGACTTACGGATTTCGTGCTTACCAACAACAGGAACGTTATTTTCAGCATGACAGGCAATCACACAAGCGCCACAACCCGTACAGGAATTTAAGTCAATGGACAAATTAAAGTGATGCCCAATTGAACGATCAAAGGCTTGCCACATATCTGCGTCTGGAGAAGTTACATCAATTTCTTCATGATCACGAGACACTTGTGTCATCGAGTTCCAATATTTGGCGTCTTTGGTATTGAATATTTCAAGGGAGGTTTCACGAACAATCTCGCCCCTACCCATCAGCGTGTTTTGCAACTGCGTACAGGCAAATTCATGCATGTCGCTTGTAGCCGTCACGGTTACGCTTTGTACTGGATTAAAGTTCTGATATAATGAATAAGCGTTAACACCAACCTGCATTTCAGATTTCATCCCCGCTGTTTTACCATAACCCAATGCCAATCCAACAGTGCCTACAGCTTGTCCCGGTTGAATAAGTACCGGTGCTTTTACAACAATATCATTGAGCTTGACTTCAGCAATACTGCCATCAAGCGCACCATCTGACTGGTTGACGTTTTTTAATCCCAGCGCTTCTGCATCTGCTTTGGAAACGGTTAAATAATTATCCCAAGTAATACGAGAAATAGGGTCTGGGAATTCTTGTAACCAAGGGTTGTTGGCTTGTTGACCATCGCCAATTCCTGTTTTGGTATATAGGTGTAATTCCAATCCTGCTTTAGATTTAGCGCGAATAAGGCGTTGCATTAAGGCATCTACGTTGTCACGGTAACCTAAGCGGTTGCTGCTAGCAGTTACATAAAATCCGTCGTGAAGGGCTTCGTTAAATGATGTGCCGCCAAGAATGTTGGCATTCCAGTAAGCCTTGATGGCATCGTCATAACTTTGGGTACTACCACTTAGTTTAAGTAATACCTCTTGAAATTGTTTGGTGTCAAATAGTGGGCGGATTGTCGGCTGCATTAGTGCATAGTGACCCATTTTCATTTCCACATCGCCCCAAGATTCCAAATAATGAGGCGCAGGTGCTACCCATTGGCAGTGCACTGCTGTCTCATCATTCTTCATGCTAAAGCTTACAGACAATGCTGCTTTCTTAAGTCCTGCAATGAACGCATCAGCATTAGGAAGCGTATATGCAGGGTTAACACCTGCCATAATCACACCAGATACTTTTCCGCTGTTGAGATCGTTTACTAACTGATTTATTTGACTTGCGTCTCCTTGACGAAGTGACGTATTATGTCTTACGTCCATGACATCGGAGCGCAATAATTCGTTGATGGCTAAAGCGGCGCGTTGAGCGTCTTCGTTTTGCAAACCAGTAACCACAACAGCCCCTTTACCAGCCGCTTTTAAGGCAGTGGCAATCTCAGAAACTTTTGCATTTAATGCTTTTGATAGGGAGGTTGGGTAAGACGTGTTGGTCAATGCCCCGTAAAGTGCCGCCAATACAAATTGTTGTTCGGTTGCAGTAGTGGGTATGCGGAAGTCAGCATTAGCGCCAGACAGGGTCATATTAGACTCAAACTGGTAGTGCTTAGACATCTTTGCCTTTCCCTTTTTCCCTTTTGGCACACGAGTTTTGGCATATCCTGTATCATATCCACCGCCTTGCCAGTCTCCTAGAAAGTCTGCATCAACAGAAACAATACAGCTTGCCTTGCTGAAATCGTAGCTAGGAAGCGCACGTTTGCCGTATGCTTTTTCAAATGCATTGAGTGCCGCTGTTTCGGAAAGCGCATCATAGACGTGATGGCTAACATTTGCAAACTTGGCTTGAAAATCTTTAATAATTTTATTCGTCGTTGGACTGACTAATGAAGGTGTTATTAACGCAACTTCTTCACCCTTTTCAGCTAGTGCCTTGAGCTGCTGGGCAACATTTGACTCAAGAGTATCCCAACTTACACCAACGCCAGCTTGTGTGGGTCCTTGCACACGCATGCTGTCATAAAGTGACAAGACAGAAGCTTGTACCCGTGCATTTGCAACATTATTTACAGGTGCATCAGGGTTGTTTTCCACCTTAATAGGACGCCCTTCACGAGTTTTAATAAGTATGCTGGCAGTGTCAAAACCAT
Organism: Flavobacteriaceae bacterium; assembly: GCA_029247985.1. Classification (GTDB taxonomy): domain Bacteria; phylum Bacteroidota; class Bacteroidia; order Flavobacteriales; family Flavobacteriaceae; genus UBA7446. The sequence continues at coordinate 1,596 of JAQWKF010000086.1, read as the reverse complement.
CAACCAGTGTGGTCGCGTAGTAATTGGCTATTCCTGGAATGATTTGCTCTGGCTGTACAACATAAGGAATAGCTTTGTTGATGGGGCCCTCACATGCAGCTAGAGTAGCCGCAGCAGTACTAAAGCCCATATATTTTAGGAAGTCACGACGAGAAGTATCGCTTTCTGGCAATTCGGAATTGCCTAACAGGTCTTCAGGAAGTTTTTGAACAAACTCTTTTTGAGCCAAATCCTCTGCCAAAGTTGACTGATTGTTCAACTCTACTTCGCTTTTCCAGTATTTTTTTTGATTGGGCATATATTAATTCTTAATAATGACACTTTCCACACTCCAATCCACCCATTTGGGCAGCGGTTAGCTTCTCTACTCCGTATTTTTTTGACAATTCTTCATGGATCTTGGTATAGTATCCATTGTCTTTAACATTCACATTTGTTTCACGGTGACAGTTAATACACCATCCCATGGTAAGCGATGAATGCTGATATAAAATTTCCATTTCTTCAACGGGGCCGTGACATTTTTGACACTCAATTCCCGCAACAGAAACGTGCTGTGCGTGGTTGAAATACACAAAGTCTGGCAGGTTATGAATACGCACCCACTTCACAGGTTCTGTTTCTCCTGTATAGCTTTGAGTTGTTTCGTCCCAACCTACAGCTTTGTAAAGCTTTTTGATTTCGTTGGTGTAAAATTCCTTTGTGTATCCTTTTTCTAAATCTTCCTCACCATTGTATTCGGCAATGTTCATGTGACAGTTCATACACACATTGAGTGAAGGAATACCAGAATGTTTGGAAACACGTGCAGAAGAATGACAATATTTACACTCAATTTGGTTGTCTCCAGCGTGAATTTTGTGAGAATAGTGTATCGGTTGTATCGGCATATAACCCTGATCGATACCTACTTGCATCAAGTAGCTATAACCAACATAAGCGCTTGAAAGCAACAAAAATATAACGGTTACAAACACCAAAAATGGGTTTTGTGCATAGGCTTTCCAAAGGGGTGTGCGCTTCCTTTTTTCTTTCTTAACAAGCTCAACGCCATTAGCCGCTGCAATCTTATTTAGTGTTTTGTTAACCAAAAACAACATGGTCACCAAAGCAGCCAAAACCAATAACAATACCGCCAAAATCAAATCGTTGGTGAAGCCACCACCTGATTGAGCAGCTACCGCGGCAGGCATTGCAGCTGCAGCCGGTGCGGGAGGTGTGTAGTCGGTATAAGCTAAAATATTATCCATGTCCTCATTTGAAAGTTGTGGAAACGAGGTCATAACTGAACCATTGTACTCTTCATAAATGGCAACCGCTTGGGCATCGCCAGACTTTACCATGGCGGTAGAATTCTTAATCCAACTGTAAAGCCATTCTCTGTCATACTTGGCAGATACGCCAGCTAGGGCAGGCCCCACAGCGCGTTTCTTGAGTTTGTGACAAGCAGCACAGTTGGCGTTGAATAAGGATTTTCCTTTTTGGATGTCAGGCTCTTGGGCATTTACAGCGAAGCTGAAGCAGAGCGTTAGAAGCAGTAATGGAAGGTGAGCTAGAAAGCTGTCCTTGTACATACGAGGTTAATTGTTGGTTAAT
>JAQWKF010000077.1 GCA_029247985.1 Flavobacteriaceae bacterium | reverse complement strand
GGGGCAATCTAATATGCAATTACCTCTTAAAGGAGGATTGGATGGTAATTTCATTGAAGGTGGGTTGGATGCAATTGTGAATTCAAAAAACGACAGAATCCGTTTTTTTACTGTAAAACAAAATGCAAGTTTAAAGCCGATGGACAATGTAAAAGGTAGATGGGAAAAAGCAGCACCTTCAACTTCGGGATCCTTTAGCGCAGTTGGATACTTCTTTGCCCAACAACTAGAAAAGGTACTAGATGTACCAATTGGGATAGTAGTAACGGCTTGGGGCTCTTCTACGGCTGAGGCATGGTCTGATGATAAAACACTACATGATTTAGGCATAACAATTCCTAATGAAATTGCTGAGATGCCACAAAAAACGCCTACGGTTTTATACAATGCTATGATGCACCCACTTATTGGCTATGGCATTAAAGGAGTTTTGTGGTATCAAGGAGAAGCAAATCGTCGTAATGCCAATGAATATGAAAAAATAGTCAATACTATGGTTACTTCATGGCGAGAACAATGGAATATTGGAGATTTCCCCTTTTATTATGCTCAGATTGCACCTTTTAATTATGGAAAAAATAATTCTGCTTTTTTAAGAGAAGCACAACTCAAGAGTAGCCAAAACTTAAAAAATGCAGAGATGGTAGTTACGTTAGATGTTGGCGATTGCACACAAATCCATCCATCAAAAAAAAGGGAGGTTGGCAAGCGTCTGTCGTATATAGCACTAGCTAAAGATTATGGCATTAGTGGATATGATTTCAAGTCACCCACATTAACAAATTACTTTATTGAAAAACATGAGATCATTTTAACTTTTTCGAACCGTATAAAATTAAACAGGAATGTAGGTATCTCAGAAAATTTTGAAATAGCAGGAACTGATATGATTTTTTATCCAGCAAATGCAGTTATGAAGAGTCCCTATCATAAAGATCAAAAAGTCAGTGTTTTTTCTGAAAAAGTACCCCATCCAAAAGCAGTACGTTATGGATTCAAAAACTGCGTAATACCAACGCTTTTTGGGAGGAATGGCCTCCCTGTTTCATCATTTCGAACCGATAATTTAAATGCCAATGAATAGGCTATTATTGTTTTTTTTACTATTGAGTAGTTTTGGATATACTCAAAAATATCAACCGCAGTTTTCTACTGCAGGGTTTTACCAAACAGACAAGAGTGTTCGTGAAGCTATTAATTTTAATGTAGGATGGCGCTTTATAAAGCAAGATGTTAATGGTGCGGAAAAACATGATTTTGATGACAGCGCATGGAGCATTGTAAATCTCCCTGATGGCTTGGAACTTTTGCCTTTAGCTGCCAGTGGAGGTGTAAATTACCAAGGACCAGCATGGTATCGAAAACAATTTAATTTGAATGAAACCATGCGCTCCAAAAAAGTAATACTTCATTTTGAAGGAATTATGGGTAAATCTAAAATATGGGTAAACGGTGCTATGATAAAAGAGAACTTTAGTGGTTATTACCCCATACATATTGATGTCACTGAATACGTGGATTTTAAAAAACCAAACACAGTTGCAGTTCGTGCCGATAATAGTAATGACAAAACCTATCCTCCAGGGAAATCACAAGAGCAATTAGATTTCACCTATTTTGGGGGTATTTACAGAGACGCTTGGCTGATAACTCATAACCATACTTACGTCACACATCCTACTGCAGCGGAAAAAGTAGCAGGTGGGGGTGTGTTTGTTCACTATGAAAACCTTTCTGAAAAATCAGTTGATGTTTTTGTTAATGTTGATGTTAATAATGAAGGAAAAAAGATGACAGTATTTGTCCAGCTAGACCTACTAGATAGCGATGGGAAAGCAGTAGCATCCTCAGTTAAAGAATACCAACTTCCAAAAAACAATGCTGTACAAACTCATGCGCAATTTACGGTTCTTAATCCCAAGCTTTGGCGCCCTGACAACCCACAACTACATGATCTTAGTATAAGTTTAAAAAATAAACGAGGCGATGTTTTGGATACTTTTATAAAAAGGATTGGTATTCGGACTGTTGAAATGCGAGGACAAGAAGGGTTTTATCTCAACGGCAAGCCTTACCCACAGCTTTTAATAGGAGCTAACAGGCATCAAGACTTTGCACATATTGGACACGCACTTCCGAACAACTTACATTATCGCGATGCATTAAAACTACGTCAAACTGGAATGCGTGTCATTCGGTCGGCACATTTTGTTCAGGACCCTGCATTTATGGATGCCTGCGATGAATTAGGCTTATTATTTATTGCGACGATTCCAGGATGGCAATTCTGGAATAAAGACCCTATTTTCATGTATCGTATGTTGGATGATGTGCGAAAATTAATTCGTTTGGAACGTAACAGACCGTCAGTATTTATTTGGGAAATTATTCCTAATGAAACGCATTTTCCTGAGAAATTTGCTCAAGAAACTACAAAAGCTGCAAAAGAAGAATTTCCATTTAAAGGCTTATACACAGTAACAGATGCGCGTGAAATGAGAGGAAAAAACCAAAAATATTTTGACATGCTTTATTCCAATGACCTAGTGGCAAAATATCCTAACAAAAGTATATTTAAGCGCGAATGGGGCGATTTTGTTGATAATTGGGTAGACCATAACTCTGTGAGCCGGGTAGCAAAACAATGGGGTGAGACAGCTCAAATCCGCCAAGCATTGCATTATTTTAAAGAAGAATGGATTGAAAATGGTGAGCTCAAAACTTGGCCTTCACTTACAATGTCTTATGCTGCTAGCAAATCATTAGTTGGTGCAACTATGTGGCATCCATTTGATCATCAGCGGGGATATCATCCCGATCCCTTTTGGGGAGGTATCATGGACGCCTATCGCCAGCCAAAATTCTCATATTATCTAATGAAAAGTCTCCTTCCAACTAGCGGTCTTGAAAAAGTTCCCCAAGTTGACGCAAAGCCTTTTGTGTTTTTAGCGCATCTGATGACTCCCTTTTCTGCTAAAGATGTTGTAGTATTTACCAACTGCGAAGAAATAAAACTTACAGTGTACGGAGAAGAAATTGGCGTAAAGAAAGCCACAGATGCTGCTAACCCAGTACCAAGAGTACCGGTTATTTTTAAAGATGTTTTTAAATACACAGATGCTAGAAATAAAAATAAAAAAGGATACGGAAAAATAAATCAGGAATATGTTGAGGGTGCGATAATGAAAGCCGAAGGAATTATCAATGGAGAGGTAGTAACAGAACACAAACGTTGGCCGGTAGGAAGAAAGAGAAGGCTTGTAATAAAAGTAGATGATTCTAATATTCAGCCCATAGCGGATGGTAGCGATATTACTACAGTTGTTGCTTATTTAGTAGATGCGGGTGGAGCGATAAAACGATTAAGTGACGAATACGTACGTTTTACAGTTGAAGGGGAAGGCGAGTTAATTGGAAGTACAGATAATGAAATTAATCCGCAAAAGATGCTTTGGGGAGAAGCAATAGCTCTTATACGCTCAAGCACTACAGCTGGAAAAATTAAAGTTAAGGCAGCAATACTGAAAGAGGGGATGAATATCCCAGATTTTGCTGAAATTGAGTTTAGCACTGTTGAGGCATCTCAAAATTTGTTTTACAACGAATTGCCGAATAAAGACACAGCTGCTAAAACTTCGCTTTTAAATGACCAAAACGAAAATTTAGAAAAATTACAAAATGAGTTGCGTAAAGTACAAAAAGAGCTACAAGAGTATAAGATCAACGAGGTAGGAAAACAACAACAACAATTTATTCAGTGAAATAATAATGAAAATTATAAGCGATAAGAAGACAGTTCTGCTGATATCCCTATTATTTACGCTATATTCATGTGGTGGCGAAGATATAGTCAAAAATAGCGATGATCCAGAGCAAATAATAGATGACACTTTGGAGCGTTTTATTCCTGATGGTTATACAAAAACATGGGAAGATCATTTTGATGGGACAGAAATAAATACTGCTCATTGGACGGTAGGATCATTAAGAGATCCAGAAACAGGAGATATTGTACCAGGTGCCGATGGGGATCATTTGCTTAAAACCAAATACAGTGGTTATGTTACTAAAGAGGATAGTTATTTAGAGGACGGTGCTTTAGTGTTACGAAATCAAAAAAGGTTCTTCACAGGGACAAGCCCTGCGGGCAATTACAGTTACACTAGTGGTTGGGCGATGTCTATGCACAAAGTATATTTCAATAAAGGATATATTGAAATGCGAGCGCAGTTTCCATCAGGAGATAAGGTTTGGCCTGCACTTTGGTTGATAGCTGAAGATTTAGTTTGGGGACCCGAGTGGGATATGTTTGAATATTTTGGTAAAAATACGGTAGGTGAAGATGTAATGGGAATGCATTTATTAGTTGATGAATGGCCCAATCAAAAATGGGATACAGGCTATATTTATAATTTTGACGCTACATATGACTGTGAAGCATGGCACATTTATGGATTTGAATGGACAGAAGAAAAGGCGGTTTGGACTGTAGATGGAGAAATAAAAAGAGAGCTGCTCAAAAGTAACTTAACTCCTAATAGAGCAAATTTATGGCCCAACGAAGACATGTATATTGTATTCAATAATGAAGTTCAAACCAATGCAACTGATCGAACTACTCAATGGCCAAATTACCTTAAGATTGATTATGTTGAAATTTATAAGAAAGATAATTAGAACTGATCTTTTAATTGGGGCAATGAAAAAGTTTTTCGCTACTGTGATGTATTGCTGTGTAGTTTCATTACCGTTAATGGTAAGTGCACAAGAGCAAAAACCAAATGTTATTTATATCCTTGCAGATGATTTGGGCTATGGCGATGTAGGATATAATGGGCAAGAACTCATTGAAACACCTGAGCTTGATAAACTTGCTCACAATGGAATGCGCTTTACTAATCACTATTGCGGAAACGCAGTTTGTGCGCCAAGCCGTGCTTCTTTGTTGATGGGGCAACACCCAGGCCATGCCTATATCAGGTCCAATAGTCCAGGTTATCCCGATGGGCAAACACCAATTCCAGCAGATTCCGAAACCCTTGGTAAACTTATGCAACGTGCTGGATACAAAACAGCTTGCATTGGCAAGTGGGGATTGGGTGGTTTTCATGATAAAGGTAATCCCAACAAGCAAGGGTTTGATTATTTTTATGGGTACACAGATCAAGTGCTAGCACATAATTATTACCCAAAGTATTTATGGCAAAATGGAAAAAAGCAATTTCTTGACAATGGAAATGGCAAACAAAATGACTACAGCCACGATCTATTTACAGAAAAAGCCATTTCATTTATCAAACAAAATAAAAATGAACCTTTCTTTTTGTATTTAGCCTATACTATACCGCACCTAAAGTTACAGGTGCCGGATTTGGCACAATACAAAGACAAAGAATGGCCCGAAAACATGAAGATTCAAGCAGCAATGATATCAAGAATGAGCAGAGATGTTGGGGTTATAGCTGAATTACTGGAATCCTTAGGGTTAGACAAGAATACCCTAATAATGTTTAACAGCGACAATGGTGCACATGGAAAGGCTGGAACAGAAGCATTTTTTAAGCCCTCTGGCAAATTAAGAGGTATAAAAAGAATGATGTATGATGGTGGAATTCGCTCTCCGATGTTTGCCTATTGGCCAGGGACAATTGAAGCAGGTAGTGTTAGCAAACATATTTCAGCATTTTGGGACATGCTACCAACTTTTTCTGAGTTGACAGGCGAACCTATCAATGGGTGTACGGATGGAATATCGATGCTGCCCACGTTATTAGGTTATGACGTAAAGCAAAAAAAGCATGAATTTTTATATTGGGAGCTTTATGAGGGTAGGCCCAATAGTGCTGTTCGATTTGGCAAGTGGAAGGCGGTAGTCAAAGACAGACGAAAAGGACTTAATCTAGAACTTTATGATATAGAAAAGGACAAGGCAGAGCAATTTGATCTTTCCCTTCAGCATCCAGAGGTGATAGTCAAAATTCAGAATATGATGCAAAAAGCACATGTAAAAAATCCCTTTTGGGACAAATCATTTTCACCGCTATTTAATACAGAGGCAGCTGCTGAGTTTAATGGAGTAAAACCTGACCCTAGCAGATTTTACAATCTTCAAAAAAAGAAATAATAGCCCATGTTTAATGCCTCTCGTTTTTTCACAACCATTTTCTTTTTTTCCTTAACGGTCTCAACAGGCTTTTCATTTGCTCAGAAACCCAACATACTTTGGATTTATGCAGAGGATACCTCTCCATGGATGGGATGTTATGGTGATGATGTTAACGTTGATGCAACTCCTAACATTGACGCGATAGCGCAAGCAGGGGTACGTTTTAACAGGGCGTATGTTCCGGCACCTGTTTGTTCTGCTACAAGATCTGCAATGATTATTGGTCAGTCAGCAATTCGTTTTGGCGCACATCAACACCGATCATCTAGAACCCCTAAAACGCGTATTCCACTTCCTCAAAACTACAAGCTACTGCCTGAGTTGCTCTCTGAGCAAGGGTACACCACTTTTAACTTTGGTAAAGCAGATTATAATTTTGCTTGGAATCAGGGTAAAACCTATAATCACAAGCTCAAAAAAAGAACCGATTTCTCTGAGTTAGTGAATAAACAGCCGTTCTTTGGTCAAATTCAACTTAGGGGAGGCAAAAACAATACTGAAAACATAAATAAAGAAATTAAAGTTGATCCGAATAATGTTGCTGTTCCCGCGGATTATCCAAATAACAAAATCTTTAAAGAGGTAGTGGCCCAACACTATGAAGCAATTCGAGTAGATGACAATATTATAGGGAAGATTATACAGCAACTAAAAGACACGGGGCTTTACAAAAACACCATCGTGGTTTATTTTTCAGACCATGGTGCTAACAACCTTTTGCGCCACAAACAAATGCTCACCGAGGGTGGATTACATGTACCATTTGTAGTTATGGGGCCAAATAAATATGTTCCAAACGGTAAAGTTCGTAATGATTTGGTTAACATGCTAGACCTTTCTGCCACTACATTATCTTGGGCAGGAGTTGATGTACCAAATTGGTATGAAGGGCAAAATTTATTTTCAAAAAACTTTACACCACGAGTATTTGTTGCTGCACACAAGGACCGATTAGATCATACGATTGACAGAGTAAGAACGATAAGAACTGAAAATTACAGATACGTTCGAAATTATAAATTAGATCGTATTTTTTTGCAACCGCAATACAGGGATTCAAAAAACTTTACGAAAAACCTCCATTATTTGTACAATTCAGGGAGGCTTTCGAAAGTCCATAAAGAAATTTATTTTGGTGAACGTCCTGCAGAAGAACTCTATAATGTAAGTAAAGACCCTGCAATGATTTATAATTTGGTTGGAAATCCTACATTTAGTTTAGAACTTGAAAGGCATCGTAAGTTGCTAGACGAATGGTTAGCAGTTGGTGACATGGGTTCAGAAGCTGAACCTATTGCAAATCTTAAGGCAAATGGCGATGGGAAAAAATGGGGTGAAGGAGTTAATCCAGAATACGAAAAATATCGCGTGGATTATGATGGTGATGGCTTGTCTGACAGCTGGGAAATAGCCAATAAGAGGGACCCAAGTGATGGGCTGCTTTATTTTGATTTTGACTGTGGGGGTTGGCAAACAGAAGGTTGGGAATCGACAGACATTTCTTCCAATTTGGCGGGAAGCTTGGGCTATCTGGATTTTAAACTTGATAGAAAAAAAGGAACGATACATAAAACAGGGTTACAAATTAGAGAAACCAATCATCAAAAAATCATTACCATTAAAATGAAATCAAACGCCAACTTGAAAATTTTTGTTGCAAATGATTATGGTGACTTGGGTAGTGCAGAATATTCGGGTAATTCATCTTTTGAAGAAGTTTTGATTCCTCTAAACAAAAACATGAGTTTGAGTGGTACGACAAAGCTAAAAATTTCGTTTCGTGGCAAGAAAAATGACTTGGTTGAAATAGATTATATCAAACAAAAATAAAGACATTGAAGATATGTTAACCAGCACAAAATCATGGGTAATATTTAGCACCTTAGTATTACATTGTTTTATTTATTTTGAGCAGTTGTATTGAACCATTCATAAAAAAATGACATGCTTAGACATATTTTTACTTTTTCACTCATCTCTTTGTCTTTAATAGCCACATCACAAGAACAGCCAAATGTATTGTTGATTATGGCAGATGATCTTAACGATTACATTGGTGCTTTTGGTGGACATCCCGATGTTAAAACACCCAATATGGACCGTTTGGCAGCGTCGAGTGTACAGTTTTCAAATGCACACACCAACGTACCTGTCTGTCAGCCTTCAAGAAACAGTTTATTTACAGGAGTTTATCCGCACGATTCCGGAGATTTTGGCTGGACACCAATGTCAAAACAACCTGTGCTTAAGCACAACAAAACCATGATGGAATATTTTGCTGAAAACGGCTATCAAACGCTTGGTACTGGCAAGTTAACTCATGGGGCACCTCAAAAACATTGGCAAGAATTGGGCAATAATCCCAAACACAATTATGGTCCTTTTTACTTTGATGGTGAAAAAATTGGCGTATTGCCAACGGTGCCAGATCCCTACCGTCAAATTGGAACCATAGACGGTTCATACGGACGTATTTCTGCGGCAGGTGTATCTAGTGGTAAATATGGAGAAATCGGATTGGTTTATGGGTGGGACAAGAAGCCTTATAGGTTTCAAGGCAACGATGACAGAGACCTACTTCAAGGAGAACTACATGCTCAATGGGCCATTGAAAAGTTTGAAAAAATTGCACAAAACAAAACAGCAAAGCCTTTTTATATGGGTATAGGCTTTGTGAGGCCTCATACACCGCTTCATGCCCCCGACGAATATTTTGATATGTATCCAATCGATGAAATTGAGCTTGATAATTGGCTCGACGGCGATGAGTTGGACACCTTTTGGAAAGAAAATTTTCA
>JAQWKF010000057.1 GCA_029247985.1 Flavobacteriaceae bacterium | reverse complement strand
GGACTTCCCTTGTCAAAAAAGCAGCAATGGCTGTGTGTGTATTGTCAAGCGCAACTACCCAAAACCTATTTTGAAAAGGATAATAACAATTCCCTCAAAGTGATGATGCGCCGAAATCTTCCTCTTGAGAGTGCTTATGCTCCATTTTATTTTGTCCAAAATAACCCCATTCAACACCTCTTACATGCGCTCAAATATCAAGGCAAACCCAAAATAGGAGATTGGATGGCCAGGCAGTGTTTTGCTTTGCTGCCTCAACAACATTTATTAAAGCAATGTGATGCAGTTGTCCCTGTTCCACTTCATCCAAAACGAAAAAAACAGCGAGGATACAATCAAAGTACGCGTTTCGGCAAATATTGGGCAACCCTACTAGGCGTACCATTTCTGGACAACACACTTTTTAGAAAAAAAGAAACCAAAACACTCGTACGTATGAATAGAGAACGGCGTTGGAAAGAGGTAGAGCATGCATTTGATATAAAAACCAATGTCGCTTACGAACACCTGCTGTTGGTCGATGATGTAATTACCACGGGAGCCACACTAACCGCTTGTGGAAATGCCTTGCTAACACAAACCACCCAAAAAATTTCGATACTTGGAATGGCCTATGCACAAAACATTCTTCCGTAAGCAAGAAAATAGTCGTTATTTTGCATCATGCTTAAACGTATTTTTGTTGCACTGTTCATTTGCGCATTATTCGCACAATGTGCCCGCCGTGGTTCACCAACTGGTGGCCCTAAAGACGAAACTCCCCCAGTGCTGTTGCGTGCTGAACCCCCGCAAGAAACCGTTAACTTTAAAGAAGATGAGATTCGCATTTACTTTGACGAATATATCAAGCTTAATAAATTAAGAGAGCAACTGGTAATTTCTCCACCCCTTGATCAAAGTACCTACATTATTTCGCCTCAGGGGTTGGCGTCCAAATACATTAATATTGAATTTATAGATTCGCTTGCACCCAATACAACCTATACCTTTAATTTTGGAGAAAGCGTGGTGGACAACAATGAGGGGAATCCCTTATCCTTTTTCTCTTATGTTTTTTCAACTGGACCAGTCATTGACTCTTTAACGCTAAGAGGACGCATTTCAGATGCCTTATTGCGCAAACCTGAAAACTTTGTTTCAGTGATGCTATATCCTGTAGACAGTACTTTTACAGATTCTGTGATTTTTAAGAACAAACCCCTTTATTACACCAACACCCTTGACAGCTTGGTCGAATTTACCATCCCCAATTTAAAAGCGGGGCAATATTTACTAGCTGCTATAAAAGACGTTTCTAAAAATTATGTATTTGATCCATCAGTAGATAAAATTGATGTGATTTCAAACCCAATAACATTACCTAATGACAGCCTATTTTCCCTGTCTTTGTTTACAGAAGATCCCGATTTTGCTTTTGGCCGTGCTTATCAGGCTGGGAAACAACGCATAGGCTTTGGCTATAAAGGAAGTCCTGACTTTGAGGTCGTTTTAGAAGGAGCGTTGCCAGAATCTTTTTCTTCTGTTGTTTCCCTAGATCGTGAAACGGATACTTTGTATTATTGGTATAAAGGCATTGAGACAGACTCATTGAAGTTTACGCTCAAACACGACACCTTGACTAAATCATATGAATACCGCATTAGAAAAGCAGAACCCGACTCGCTAAAAATTACCGTAGTGCAAAGTGGTACGCTAGACCTTACCGATACACTAAAAATCAGAACAAATACACCCTTAAAGGCGTTTAGTTCAGATGCTGTTTTATTAGTAGACAAAGACTCGGTTGATGTCCCCTTTAAAATGGCGCAATACAACAAGCACGAATTACAACTGCTATTTGATATTTTCCCTAACGAAAAGTATGAACTGCAACTTTTACCTGGTGCCATCACAGATTTTTTTGAAACCACAAACGATTCGCTAACTGTAAAATTCAGCACGAAAAGCCGTGTTGACTACGGTAATTTATCCCTGCGATTGGGCAACGTGCCCACATTCCCCATTTTCATTGATTTATTAGATGAAAAAGAGGAGATAAAACGCGCTATTTATGTGACAGAACCTCAGGGCTTATACCGCTTTGCTTATTTAAAACCGAATAAATATTACATCAGGGTACGTATTGATGAAAATGCCAATGGAAAATGGGATACGGGTCATTACCTAAAAAAGCAAAAGCCAGAACCTGTCTATCATTTCGAAACGCTGCTAGATGTTCGCGCCAACTGGGAATTACAAGAGCGGTTTATTTTAAAGTAAAATTGTCTCGATCCTCTAAAAAAGGGAGTTTTTTCCGTGTTTTATGTAAGTTGTCGAGGTCAATGGTAAAGCTAGCGGAGGTTTCTTCTTCGTTCATAAAAATCAATTCATCCCCCAAAGCATTATAGGCTGCCGAAGCTCCTGGATAAGTCAAGCGATAGGCATCTTTCCCCGTTCTATTTACACCAACACTAAAGGCCATATTTTCAATGGCACGTGCACGCAAAAGAGCATTCCATGCCTGAATGCGCGCTGCTGGCCAATTGGCAACGCAAATCAATAGGTCATAGTTATCTGTGTTCCGAGCAAACACAGGGAAGCGCAAGTCATAGCACACCAAAGGACGAATACGAAATCCTGCATATTCAATCAAAGCGAATCCCGCGCCAGCACGATATACCTTTGATTCTCCTGATGGAGTATACGGATGCACTTTATCATAAGTGTCAATGTGTTGGTTTGGATGCACAAAAATAAAGCGATTATAAAAGTGCTCTCCTTCTTTTATGGCAAGGCTGCCACAAATTGCCGTATGGTGTGCCTTTGCCATTTCTTTCATCCATTGAATGGAAGGGCTCTTCATGGTTTCAGCCACGACCTCTGGTTTCATAGTAAACCCCGTTGCCCACATTTCGGGTAGCACAACTAGGGATGTTTCCTTAGGCAATTCATGAAGCTGCTTTTCTAGCTGTTCCTCATTTGCCATAGGATTGTGCCAAACGGAGTTGTGCTGAAGTATGGCAATGTGCAAAGAAATCATGTTATGAAATTACTGTTTTTTGTAGATTTAGAATCCCAAACATTAAAATAACCTACTTAAAGGTTATGAATATTTCTTTATGTCTTTCAACAATTGCAGTGATTATAATCTTGATAGTTGTACTCACAACACATCTAAACAGGCGGAAAATAAATGCCTTCTAACCTTTAAGGTTTGCCGTTAGGTACTCACGGTTCATACGGGCAATATTCTCAAGCGAAATTCCCTTAGGACATTCGACTTCGCAAGCACCAGTGTTGGTGCAGTTTCCAAAGCCCTCTTCGTCCATTTGTTTGACCATATTCATTACACGATCAGTAGCTTCAACTTGTCCTTGTGGCAATAGGGCATATTGCGATACTTTGGCAGAAACAAACAGCATGGCAGATGCGTTCTTACAGCTGGCTACACAAGCACCACAGCCAATGCAAGAGGCGGCATCAAATGCCTTGTCAGCGGCTTCTTTTTCAATAGGCAACGCGTTGGCATCTTGGGTATTACCAGACGTATTTACTGAAACAAATCCCCCAGCATGTTGAATGCGATCAAAGGAAGATCGGTCAACGACTAAATCTTTAATAACTGGGAAAGGTTTAGCTCGGAAAGGTTCAATATGAATGGTGTCACCGTCTTTAAACTTGCGCATATGCAATTGGCAGGTGGTGATCAGTCGGTCTGGGCCGTGTGCCTCTCCGTTGATAAACATGGAGCATGCGCCACAAATCCCCTCTCGACAATCGTGGTCAAAAGCCACTGGGTCTATCCCCTGTTCCATCAGTTGTTCGTTGAGCATATCCATCATTTCCAAAAAAGACATATCTGGAGAAACGCCATCTAGTGAATAGGTATGCATACTTCCTTTTGCAGTTGCGTTTTCTTGTCGCCAAATTTTTAGTTTCAGTTTCATAGCTATTTGTATGATCGTGTTTTAAGTTCAATATTTTCGTATTTCAACTCCTCTTTATGGAGTTTTGCCTCGCTTGGCTCGCCTTTGTATTCCCAAGCGGAAACAAAGGTAAAGTTGGCATCGTCTCTGAGCGCTTCACCTTCTGGGCTTTGTGACTCTTCGCGGAAGTGTCCTCCACAAGATTCCGTCCGTTCAAGCGCATCTTTGGCAAACAACTCACCTAACTCCAAGAAATCTGCTACACGAAGGGCTTTGGCCAATGGTTCATTGAACGAATCCGCTGTTCCAGGAACAAAAACCTCTTTGTAAAATGCTTCTCTGAGGGCTTTTACTTTTCTAATGGCTTCTTTCAGCTGCTTTTCGTTACGTGACATCCCACATTTATCCCAAATGATTTTACCCAATTTGCGGTGGAAATAATCTACTGTTTTAGAGCCATTATTATTTATAAAAGCATCTATTTGGGAACGTACACTTGCCTCAGCGGCTTCAAATTCAGGTGAATCTGTGGCGATTGGTCCTGTGCGAATATCGTCAGCCAAATAATCGCCAATAGTGTAGGGCAGCACAAAATAGCCATCAGCAAGCCCTTGCATAAGCGCAGAAGCTCCCAAGCGGTTGGCACCGTGATCTGAGAAATTTGCTTCACCTATGGCAAAGCAACCAGGAACGGTTGTCATCAAATTATAATCTACCCAAACACCTCCCATGGTGTAGTGTACTGCAGGATAAATCATCATAGGGGTTTCGTAAGGGTTTTGATCTACGATTTTCTCATACATCTGAAATAGGTTTCCATACTTAGCCTTGATGATTTCCTTGCCCAATTTTCTTACAAGACCCATATCGCTTTCGTCTAGACCTTTAACATGGGCTTTTTCTTTTCCATAACGTACTATCGCATCTGCAAAGTCCAAATAGACGGCTTCGCCCGTTTTGTTTACGCCATATCCTTCGTCACAACGCTCTTTTGCAGCACGTGAAGCCACATCTCTTGGCACTAAGTTTCCAAAGGCAGGATAGCGTCGTTCTAAATAGTAATCACGATCTTCTTCTGCCAACTCTGTTGGCTTAAGCTTGCCTTCGCGAATCGCAGCGGCATCCTCTTTCTTTTTAGGTACCCAAATACGGCCATCGTTTCGCAACGACTCTGACATCAAAGTCAATTTAGACTGATTTTCACCGGAAACAGGAATACAAGTAGGGTGAATTTGCGTAAAACAAGGATTAGCAAAATAAGCGCCTTGTTTATGTATTTTCCAAGCTGCAGTTACATTACTGCCCATGGCATTGGTAGACAGATAAAATAGATTACCATACCCTCCAGAAGCAATTACCACTGCGTGTGCCGCATGGCGCTCAATCTCACCTGTAACCAAATTCCTGGTGATGATCCCTCTGGCCTTACCATCAACCTTTACAAGGTCTAGCATTTCGTGGCGGTTGTACATTTTGATTTTTCCACGTCCAATTTGACGGTTCATAGCCGAATACGCCCCCAGCAGCAGTTGTTGTCCAGTTTGTCCTTTGGCATAGAACGTTCTGGATACCAATACCCCTCCAAAAGAACGGTTATCCAACAGTCCGCCATAATCACGAGCACAAGGAACGCCCTGCGCAACACATTGGTCAATGATATTGGTAGAAACCTCCGCCAATCGGTACACGTTGGCTTCTCGTGAACGGTAATCGCCTCCTTTAACGGTGTCATAGAACAAGCGATAGGTAGAATCACCATCGCCTTGATAATTTTTAGCAGCATTGATACCACCCTGTGCGGCAATGGAATGTGCGCGTCTAGGGGAGTCTTGAAAACAAAATGCCTTTACGTTATAGCCCAATTCTGCAAGTGTTGCTGCAGCAGAGCCTCCTGCCAAACCCGTACCGACCACAATAACGTCTATCTGACGCTTGTTGGCAGGGCTTACCAGGTTAATGTTGTTCTTATGATTTGTCCACTTCTCGGCTATTGGACCTTCGGGGATTTTCGCGTCTAACCTTGCCATATTAGTGATTTAAAAAGTGAAAAATAGCGATGAATGCAAAGCCTAGTGGAATGCCTATGGCATATACTTTACCAAAGGATTTTAAGGCTGGTGTGTATTTGTTGTTAACCCCCATAGACTGGAATGCTGAGGCAAAACCGTGTAAAAGGTGGAGGGATAAAAAGAAGAAGGAGATGACGTAGATAATTACACGCCCCAAATCTTCAAATTTATGCACCAACTCTTCGTGGTATCTTTTGGGGTCTTCAGGTAAAAATTCGATGTATTTATAATTGATTTCTGGCACCCAGAAATCGTAAAAATGAAGTGCTAAAAAAGCCAATACGGTAGCTCCTGAAATGATCATGTTACGAGAAACCCAGCTCGCATTTGCATTACCTTTAAATACCGTGTATTTAATTCCACGTGCACTGCTGTTTTGCAACTCTAGTACAAAACCTAATACAAAATGGAAAATAACACCTCCAATTAGAATGGGTTGCAGTAAGAACTGTACGAGCGCATTGGTCCCCATGAAATGGGAAAACTGATTGAAAATAGTTGCGCTAAACACTGAAGTGATGTTGATGATAAAATGTTGCGCTAAAAAAACCATCAAAAAGAGGCCTGAAAGCGCCATGGTAACTTTTCGGAATATGGTAGATGACAAGAGTGAACTCATGTGATTTGGCATTTATTGTGATACAAAATTAGGTGCTGAACAACTGATAACCAAAGGTTTTTAGCTATTTAGGGCAATTCTAACATAGTCGCCCCTTTTTGTTCAAATTTTAGGTAATAATTGTCCAAAAAGATGAAACAAAACTACTCCAAAACAAGTTCTGAGTACTGTTTATTGTTCCACAAAAAGCTATAGGTTCCTTTGGGGAGATATACATTCCCGTCATCTGCGGGCTTTAAATCGGTCTTATGTTTGCGATTAAATTGCTTGAGGGCTGCTGCTTCTATGATCAAGTTGTATGGTAATTGTTGAAGTCCTTTTGCTAGACTTTCGGCTTGCTCGAATACCACAACACCTTTGTCTGAAACCAAAGACCAAACTCCGCTAATGGGCTCTTGGCTGAAAAATGTCCAATGAAAATTAGGCGTGTATGCATCACTCCACACACGGTTCTTGCTGCCCCATCGCTTATTGTGCTTTTGTGTTTTGGGGGGCAATATCGCAAATGACTTGTCAGAAACTTCTGGTAGTTGTTGTAACACGTCTAATTCAAGTACGTAAATAGACCGTCCATGAGTCCCTATCAATAAATGGTTTGCTGCCTCTTGTATAAATAAATCATGCACAGCAACACGTGGCAAATTATTGTTGAAAATATGCCAGTTATCACCTTGGTCAATACTCACAAACAAGCCGTTGTCTGTTCCCACATATAGTAGATTTTTGTTTTTCGTATCCTCTCGAATCACATTAACAGCTGCATTGGGCAAGTTGCTGCTGATATTTTTCCAGCTAGCACCCAAATCATCTGAAACATATACGTAAGGTTTGAAATCGTCCCAACGATATCCGTTTAGGGTAGCGTAAATACGATTGGTGTCATGTCTTGAAAATTGCACCCTACTCACCCACAAATCTTGTGGTAAATTATCGCTGATACAATGCCAAGTTACCCCGCTGTTTTGAGTAAGATGAATAAGCCCGTCATCAGAGCCAACCAGTAGCGTTCCAAAGGCATCTTGTGACTCATCAATGGTCGTAAGGGTGCCATAGGGCACATTCCCTTTTTTAGGGCCTTTTGTAAGGTCTTCAGAAATAGCCTCCCAAGTATCGCCTTGATTCAGCGAGCGGTGGAGCTTGTTGCTGCCCATATAAAGGATGTCATTGTTGTGTGAAGAAAGTAAAATAGGAGCTTGCCAATTAAAGCGAAAAAGGGCCTCTCCTAACTTGTGTTTGGGTTTTATGTGTTTGCGCGCTCCAGCATCACGGTCAATGCGAAAATAATTGCCAAATTGATATCCTGTATACACGATATTGGCGTTTCGATTGTCCACTTGTATTTGCATGCCATCGCCACCCATAATACTGGTCCAAGGGTTATGTCCACTTTGGTGCCAACGCACGCTTTCTGTTGCGGTATGTACCGCTTCCCAAACGCCATTATCTTGCAATCCGCCATACACGTGATACGGATTTTGATTATCGGCATAAACGGTGTAAAATTGGCCCACAGTGGGTTGATTTGCTTTGATCCAATTTTGACCTCCGTCATAACTGATATTTACCCCACCATCATTGCCATTGACAAGGTGCTTTGGGTTTTTAGGGTTGATCCACAGGGCGTGGTGATCGACATGTACGTTGGGGGCGTCTAGTGTTTTAAACGACTTCCCCCCATCCGTTGATGTCAAAATGGGCACTCCATAAATATAAATATGATTGTTATCGGAAGGAGATACGTGTACCATGCCAAAATAATAGCCGTAACTGTAATAGATATCATCCAAAAAGCCTGTGTGTGTTTTGCTCCATGTCTGCCCACCATCATCGCTACGAAATACTTCTGGCCCCACAACTGGCGTGTCAAATAAATTGGCATTGGCATTGTATAGATAAAGTGCTATATCAGAAGGCTTTAATTTACCATTGCGTACCTCTTCACGAATACGATCGGCTGAGTATTCCTTTGGAAAGCCATTGTCTTTTAAAAATGTGCTGAGCAGTTTTTTGTCAATGGCCATAAAAGCCTCTAGGGATATCCCTTCAAAATCTTGCTTTTTAAGTTTGTTTTGGGGCATATCAAATAAGGGCCTTCTTTTCTGGTTATCAACGATGGCATAAACGGTATTGGCATCATATGCTGCTATACCGATACGGCCTACCCCTTCGCCTTGTATAAAACCACTTTCGGGCTTGCTAATTAAGTCCCAACTGTTGCCTGCATCGGTACTTTTATAAATACCCGAATTGGCGCCACTTCCCTTGAAATCCCATGCTTTGCGATCTTTTTCCCAAGCTGCAGCATATTGTATGTTGTAATTCCCTGGGACAACACTCAATTCAATAATACCCGTTGGATCCGTTAGGGCAAGGGTTCGTGTCCATGTTTTTCCCCCGTTTGTAGTTTTATAAATCCCTCTTTTATCACTTTTAGAATAGAGTGGCCCTGCCACGCCCACAACAACCTCGTCGGGGTTGTTGGGGTTAATTTCGATTTTGCCAATATGGTGTGCCGCTGCCAATCCCAATTGCGTCCAACTGCCTCCTTTGTCTGTCGATTTTAAAATCCCCATTCCGGCATAAGAGGATCTCGATGCGTTGTTCTCACCTGTTCCCACATAAATGGTATGTGTTTGCCAGTGTACGGCTATATCGCCTATATTTTGGGTAGGACTATTGTCCATAACGGGTGTGAAACTAGTGCCATTATTATTTGTATACCACAAACCTCCAGAGGCATATGCCACATAAAATTCGTGTGGGGCGTTGGGGTTTACATCCAAATCCGTTACGCGTCCGCTCATAACGCTAGGTCCTATGTTGCTTAGCGGAAGTTCTGCTACTAATGATGCGGCTACAAGCGCATCCAGCTCATTTGAGGTTTGCTGAATGTCGAATGCGGAAGTCGCTGAAGGTTGGGCGAATACCAGTGAAAAAACGAGGCAAAAGAGTAGGTGCTTCATGGATAATAATTTTATGTGAATATAATTTTTTTACTTTACCATATGAAATATACACGCCTCCCTTCTGCAGTTTTTACAAAACACCGCCAGCGATTTATGGCAAAACTCAAGCCTAATAGCATTGCTGTATTTAATTCAAATGACATATACCCCATCAGTGCCGACAGCACTTTGCCTTTTGAGCAGCACCGGGATTTGTTTTACCTCACAGGTATCGACCAAGAAGAAACCATCCTGATTCTTTGCCCTGATGCAAAAGACCCTAAACAACGCGAGATGGTTTTTGTACGAGAGACCAATGCCCATATTGCCGTTTGGGAAGGGCACAAACTCACCAAAAATGAGGCTACTACAGTAACAGGAATAGACAATGTGCAATGGACTACCGATTTTGAAGTATCCTTTTTGGAATTGGCCAAGCAGGCCCAAAACATTTACATCAACACCAACGAACACTATCGTGCTAAAGTTGAAACCCAAACAAGGGAAGATCGCTTTATTGAATGGTGCAAGCAGCAATTCCCTAAAAAGAATTACGAAAAAAGTAATGTTATTTTACAAGGGTTGCGCAGCATAAAAGACCCTGAAGAAATTACACACATACAACAAGCTTGCGACATTACCGAAAAGGGCTTTAGACGCATCTTGGGTTTTGTAAGTCCAGGTGTTTGGGAATTTGAGATTGAAGCAGAATTTTCACACGAATTTTTAAGTAACCGATCCAAAGGTTTTGCCTACACCCCCATCATTGCATCAGGAGCAAACAGTAATGTATTGCACTATATTGAGAACAGCCAGCAATGTCAAGCAGGCGAGTTGATCTTAATGGACGTAGGTGCCGAGTACGGCAACTATGCTTCAGACATGACGCGCACCATTCCTGTCTCTGGGCAATTTACGCCACGACAGCGTGCCGTTTACAAAGCTGTTCTTAAAGTAAAAGATGAGGCCACAAAGTTGCTGATACCAGGTGTGCTGTGGAAAGACTACCATGTAGAAGTAGGCAAGCTGATGAACAGTGCGCTTGTTGATATAAACCTGTTGACTAAAAAAGAGATTTCTGACAACGCTGAGGCCTATAAAAAGTACTTTATGCACGGAACTTCTCACCATTTGGGCTTAGACACACACGACTATGGCTTATTGGACGAGCCCATGCAAGCCAATATGGTCTTTACGGTTGAGCCAGGCATTTATATTCCCGATGAAGGTTTTGGAATCCGATTGGAGGACGATGTAGTGGTGCAAGCTACGGGTGCTCCGGTAAATTTAATGGCCAATATTCCAATTGACCCAGATGAAATTGAGGCGTTGATGAACGTCTAAAATGCCTTCCAGCCTTGGGCTTTAAGTGGAATCACCTCATCGCCGCGTGTAACCAAATTTGCGCTGTCAGACTTTTCGGTCATATGGCCAATTACCGTTAGGTTTGGATTGGCTTTTATCTTTTCAAAATCACCTTGTTTGATGGTAAACAGCAGTTCGTAATCCTCACCGCCACTAAGGGCAAGTGTGGTGCTGTCCACATTAAACTCTTCGCACACAGCAATAAACTGCGGATCCAACGGGATTTTTTCTTCATAAAGTCGACAACCCAACTCGCTTTGTTTGCACAAATGCAAGACTTCTGAAGACAGTCCATCGCTGATGTCTATCATGGATGTGGGGGTAACTTCAAGTGCCTCAAGAAGTGCTATAATATCTTTTCGCGCTTCGGGTTTTAGCTGACGCTCTACCAAATATGTATAGGGATCAAGATCTGGTTTGTGATTGGGGTTGGCTTTAAACACTTCATTTTCACGTGCCAGCACCTGCAAGCCCATATAGGCCGCGCCCAAATCACCAGTAACCACTAGAAGGTCTTTTTCATTGGCACCACTGCGCATGATGGCACCAGCTTTAGGGGCAATCCCCATGGCGGTAACCGATAGTTGTATGCCTTGTTTGGAAGAAGTGGTATCGCCGCCAACCAAATCAACACCATAAGTCTTACACGCCAAGTGAATCCCGGCATATAATTCTTCCATAGCCTCTAGAGAGAAGCGATTAGAAACGGCAATAGACACCAATACTTGAGTGGCTTGAGCGCCCATGGCATAGATGTCTGAAAGGTTTACCACCACAGCCTTATAACCGAGGTGTTTGAGTGGCATATAACCCAAGTCAAAATGCACGCCTTCAATAAGCATATCTGTACTTACGACGGTTTCTCCCTCGTGTTTGATAACCGCTGCATCATCACCTATGCCGTGTAGGGTTGATGGGAGTGCTGCTGTAGCTGATTTGGTAAGGTGTTCAATTAAGGCAAACTCTCCGAGGTCTTCTAGAGCAGTTTTAGATGGTTTTTTTTCTTCAAGCATGGCGCAAAATTAGGTTATTTTGGATTGATAGATGGGCCATATATCGAAAAGTGATATGGCACGATATACAAACCTGATGGCACAGGTACTACATCAATCCAAAATGTGGTATATTTGTGGTTTGGAATTAATCCAAATAAAGCTATGATTAAAGTTTCATTACAAGCAAAAGAAAAAGTAGTGCAGATGATGCAAAGCGACGGCGTGGACATTGCTTCACACTTTGTACGCGTAGGTGTAAAAAGTGGCGGCTGTTCTGGCTTGTCTTATGAGCTTAAATTTGACGCTTCACTTGGTGAGGATGATAAGATTTTTGAAGACAATGATGTGCGCATTGTGGTAGACAAAAAAAGCTTTTTGTATCTTGTTGGAACTACACTCGAATATTCAGGTGGATTAAATGGCAAAGGTTTTGTGTTTAACAATCCGAACGCCAATCGCACTTGTGGTTGTGGTGAAAGTTTTTCGCTTTAAAAGCATGCTATGGCATACACAGAAGAAGAATTAAAAAAAGAGCTCGAAACTAAAGAGTACGAATACGGGTTTTATACCGATATAGAGTCGGATACGTTTCCTGTTGGGCTAAACGAAGACATTGTTCGTGCAATTTCTGCTCGAAAGAACGAACCCGCTTGGATGACCAAATGGCGCCTAGAAGCCTTTGAAAAATTCCAACAAATGGAAGAACCCGATTGGGCCAATGTCAAATACGAAAAGCCCGATTTGCAGAGCATTGCCTATTATTCTGCCCCCAAGGCACAAGTCAAGTACGACAGCTTGGATGAAGTAGATCCTGAGTTACTCAAAACTTTTGAAAAACTGGGAATATCTTTAGAAGAGCAAAAGAAATTAGCTGGTGTTGCCGTAGATATCGTCATGGATTCGGTTTCGGTTGCCACCACGTTTAAAGATACATTGGCAGAAAAAGGAATTATTTTCTGCTCTATCTCAGAAGCCATCAAAGAACATCCTGAGCTTGTAAAGAAATATATTGGTTCTGTTATTCCTCGAACCGACAACTACTACGCAGCACTAAACTCAGCCGTGTTTTCTGATGGGTCGTTTTGTTATATTCCAAAGGGGGTTCGTTGTCCCATGGAACTGTCTACCTATTTCCGCATCAATCAAGCGGGAACAGGACAGTTTGAACGCACGCTTGTTATTGCTGATGAAGGCAGTTATGTGAGTTATTTGGAGGGGTGTACTGCGCCCGCACGTGATGAAAACCAACTGCACGCAGCTGTGGTAGAGCTCGTTGCACTGGACGATGCCGAAATAAAATATTCTACCGTCCAAAACTGGTTTCCTGGCGATAAAGAGGGTAAAGGTGGTGTTTTTAATTTTGTGACCAAACGTGGCATTTGCCACGAGCGTTCCAAAATTTCATGGACGCAAGTAGAAACAGGCTCTGCTGTTACTTGGAAATATCCTTCTTGTATACTAAAAGGAAACGATAGCATTGGTGAGTTTTATTCTATCGCCGTGACCAACAATCACCAACAAGCCGATACCGGCACCAAAATGATTCACTTGGGCAAACGCACCAAAAGCACCATCATTTCAAAAGGTATTTCGGCAGGGCAGTCGCACAACAGTTACCGAGGATTGGTAAAAGTTGGGGCTAATGCCAAAAACGCACGGAACTTTTCACAATGTGACTCACTGCTAATGGGCAACGCCTGTGGCGCGCACACCTTCCCATACATTGAGGCAAAGAGCAAAAGTGCCAAAATAGAACACGAAGCCACGACCAGTAAAATTGGTGAAGACCAAATTTTTTACTGTAACCAACGTGGTATTGAAACCGAAAAAGCCATTGCGCTTATCGTAAATGGTTTTAGTAAAGAAGTTTTAAATAAACTACCCATGGAGTTTGCTGTGGAAGCACAAAAATTGCTTGAGATTTCATTGGAAGGCTCTGTTGGATAAATCTTTTATAACATGAAAAAATCCATTTTAATTTTAATCACAGTGCTTGCAGCCTCATGCTCACAAGCACCAAAAAAATCAACTGAAAACCCCCAGTTTTTTGGCGAGTTTTTATATCTAGCTGATGCTGCTGTGCTTAATACAGGTGCTGAAATTTATGGTGTTGTTATTGACGAGAAAATGCAAGAGTTGCACAAGCTGTGTACGCCCATTAAGCGAGACGAATACGACATGATTTCTGTATATATAAAAGGAATCGTAGAAGACAATACTGCTGAAGAGGGATGGGAAAAACTCATCCGAATAACCGATATCGATTCTTTGGTGAATCCAGTAGACAAATCAATAATCAAACCCAACAAATAATATATGCTAAGCGTAGATAATTTACATGCTGGTTGTGAAGGAAAAACCATTCTACAAGGGATAAACCTAGACGTAAAGCCTGGGGAAGTTCACGCCATCATGGGGCCAAACGGCTCTGGAAAAAGTACACTTTCGACTGTTATTGCTGGTCATGAAGACTATGAAGTTTCGCAAGGAACGATTTTGTTTGAAGGTGAAGATATAGCTGACTTAAGTGCAGACGAGCGTGCACACAAGGGCATCTTTTTATCTTTCCAATATCCTGTTGAAATTCCTGGCGTATCGGTAACTAATTTTATAAAAACAGCTATCAATCAAAACCGAAAAGCAAAAGGCTTGGAAGATATGCCTGCAAATGTAATGTTGAAAAAAATTCGTGAAAAGGCAGCGCTTTTAGAGATTGACTCACGGTTTTTATCTCGTTCACTCAATGAAGGTTTTTCTGGTGGTGAAAAAAAGCGAAATGAAATTTTTCAACTTGCCATGCTTGAGCCCAAGCTCGCCATATTAGACGAAACCGATTCGGGCTTAGACATTGATGCTTTGCGCATTGTAGCCAATGGGGTAAACAAACTCAAAGGAAAAGACAACGCAATAGTGGTGATCACGCACTACCAACGTTTGCTAGACTATATTGTCCCCGATTTTGTTCACGTGCTTCACGAAGGTAAAATTGTAAAATCAGGTACCAAAGCCTTGGCGCTTGAATTGGAAGAAAAAGGCTACGACTGGATAAAACAAGGTGCTTAATGGATTTAAAAGAAACCTTATTGTCTTCATACTTAGCGTTTGACGCACAAGATGGCCCGCAACACAAGCTGCAAGATCAGCGTGCAGCGGCTATTGAAATTTTTGAACAACAAGGCTTTCCTACTAAAAAAGAAGAAGACTGGAAATACACTTCTTTACGCAACCTTACTAAAACCGACTTTTCGGTGTTTCCTAAAGAGGAAGTAAGTCTAAAATTGGACGAGGTAAAAGAATACATTTTACAAGATGTTGATACCTATAAAATTGTATTTGTAGACGGCATTTATAACGCCTATCTGTCCGAAACCACACACGAAGGCGTTGATGTTTGTTTGCTTTCGGCAGCGCTCACAAAACCAAAGTATGCCAATACAATTAAGAAATACTTTAACCAAATTGCGGAAAAAGACGCTTCATTAACAGCGCTCAATACAGCCTTTACAAAAGAAGGGGCGTATATTTATGTTCCCGATGGGAAGCTGGTGGAGAAGCCTGTACAAATTATACATTTTACGACCGATAAGAATCCAAGCTTATTGCTCCAGCCACGCAACCTCATTGTGCTAGGAAAAAATGCAGAGATACAAATTGTGGAGCGTCACCAAAGTTTGACGGCAAACGAAACGTTTACCAATGTAGTAACCGAAATTTTTACCGAACAAAACGCGCAATTAGATTACTACAAAATTCAAAACGACCAGACAACAGCGTCGCTTATTGACAGCACCTACATTTCACAACGAAAGCACAGTCATGCCAAAGTGCATACTTTTTCGTTTGGTGGAAAACTAACCCGAAATAATCTTAATTTCTACCATAAGGATCCAGAAATAAACTCCACAATGAAGGGTATTACGCTTATTGAAGGCAGCCAGTTTGTGGATCACCATACTTTGGTACACCATGCCCAACCCAATAGCGAAAGCCATCAAGATTACAAGGGAATTTTTGCTGAAAAGGCAACAGGCGTATTCAACGGAAAAATCATTGTAGAAAAAGAAGCGCAAAAAACCAATGCCTTTCAGCAGAACAACAATATTTTAATGGATGACAAAGCAAGCATCAACACCAAGCCGCAGTTGGAGATTTTCGCTGACGACGTGAAATGTAGTCATGGCTGTACGATAGGTCAGTTAGATGAAGATGCCCTGTTTTACTTACAAACACGCGGCATTCCCAGAAAAGAGGCCCGTGGTTTATTGACATATGCCTTTGCCAACAATGTGCTTCAAAGTGTTAAAATCGACTCTGTTAAAAAGCGTATCAATAAGTTGATTGCCGAAAAACTAGGCGTAAATATTGGTTTTGATGTATAGTACTACGCTTGATATCGCGCAAATTCGTGCTGATTTTCCCATATTACAACGTCAAGTAAACGGACAACCGCTGGTATATTTAGACAATGCGGCAACTTCACAAACGCCACTTGCCGTTATTGAAGCCATCAGTGATTACTACAAACATACCAATGCCAATATTCACAGGGGCGTTCATGCCCTCAGCCAAGAAGCAACGGATGAATTTGAAGCAGCACGACAAAAAATACAAAGGCATTTTAATGCTGCTCAGGCGCATGAAATTATCTTTACTTCAGGTACAACGCATTCCATAAATCTTGTTGCCCATGGTTTTGCTTCGTTTTTGGAAAAGGGAGATGAACTTATTGTATCTGAATTGGAACACCATGCCAATATAGTGCCTTGGCAAATGCTCTGTGAGCGCACAGGGGCAGTGCTAAAGGTAATTCCTATAACCGCCAATGGGACCTTGGACATGGGTGTCTATGCCGATTTGCTCAACAAACGAACCAAAGTAGTTTTTGTAAATCATGTATCCAATGCCCTAGGCATCATAAACCCCATTGAAGAAATTATTGAAAAGGCACATGCCGTTGGTGCAGCCGTGCTTATCGATGGTGCACAAGCCACCCCACACATGGTCCCCGATGTACAAGCATTAGACGTGGAATTTTATACCACATCAGCGCATAAAATTTGTGGCCCTACTGGTATGGGTGTATTATACGGAAAAGAGGCTTGGTTACGCAAACTACCCCCATATCAAGGAGGCGGTGAAATGATTGATCAAGTGACTTTTGAAAAAACCACCTATGCCGATTTACCACATAAGTTTGAGGCAGGAACCCCCAATATTGCAGGTGGAGTTGGCTTTGGTGCTGCTGTGGATTATATGAACAACATAGGCTTTGATGCCATTGCTGCACATGAAAACGATTTGATGCGCCATGCTACTGAAAAACTAAAAAAAATTGAGGGGTTACATATCTATGGTGATGTCGACAATAAAGTGGCTGTAATTTCTTTCAATGTGGAAGGAATTCACCCATATGACATTGGCACACTACTAGACAAGATGGGCATTGCTGTTCGTACAGGACACCACTGTTGCCAGCCTATTATGGATCATTTCAAAATTCCAGGAACCGTTAGGGCATCCTTTGCTTTTTACAATACCCACGAAGAAGTAGTGCGATTTATAGCAGGTGTAGAAAAAGCAGTGGGCATGTTGCGTTAATCCTTATCTTTATCCTATGAGTATAGCAACCGAACAAGCTGAAATTGTATCTGAATTTTC
>JAQWKF010000038.1 GCA_029247985.1 Flavobacteriaceae bacterium | reverse complement strand
CAGATTTAGAAAATCCAAATGTGGTTAAGGTAGTAAGCGATAAACAGGGCAGGGCCCTATATTTTTCTCGTGCGGCGATTCCGTTTATGCGAGCCCAAGGGCAAGCATTTCGTCATGTAGGGATCTACGCTTTTCGCAAGGCAGCTCTCTTGGATTTTTACGCCCAAGCACCAACGCCACTTGAACAGGCAGAAAAGATTGAAGCCATCCGCTACTTAGAAATGGGCAAGGTGATGCAAATGCTAGAAACGGATTTTGTGGGTGTGGGAATAGATACGCCTGAGGACTTGGTCAAAGCCAACTCATTACTCAACTAAAACCATGGTGTGATAGACGTTTTGTACATCGTCGTCTTCCTCTAACTTTTCAAGTAGCTTTTCTACTTCTTCAACTGCCTCGCCAGATAGGGTAGTGGTAGTAGTAGGAATACGCTCAAAGCCTGAAGATAGGATTTCAATCTCACGTTTTTCCAGTTCTTTTTGAATGGCACCAAAGCTTTCAAAGGGTGCGTAGAGCAATATGCCATCTTCGTCTACAAAAACTTCGTCTACACCAAAGTCAATAAATTCCAATTCCAACTCCTCAGCGTCTAAACCCTCGGTAGGTATGCGGAAATTACACGTGTGGTCAAACATGAATTCTACAGAACCGGAGGTTCCCAAATTGCCATTGCATTTATTAAAGTAGCTACGGACATTGGCTACTGTGCGGTTGTTGTTATCTGTGGCAGTTTCTACCAATACGGCTATTCCGTGTGGCGCATAGCCTTCAAATAGGACTTCTTTGTAGTTCTCTGTGCTTTTGTCTGAGGCCCGTTTGATAGCACGCTCAATATTGTCCTTGGGCATGTTGACAGCCTTGGCGTTTTGAATTACTGCACGCAGTCGTGAATTGCTCTCAGGATGTGGTCCACCTTCTTTTACGGCCATGACAATGTCTTTGCCAATGCGTGTAAAGGTCTTGGCCATAGCTGACCAGCGTTTCATCTTGCGTGCTTTGCGAAATTCAAATGCCCTTCCCATAAATTCGTTTTGGTAAAGATATAAAAGCCAATAGTGTTTGCAAAGCGATGTCTTTGTGGATAGAAACCTAATCAAAGCCAGTGCATAAAACGAAGCTGTGGGGCTTTTGTAGATGTATTAGTTGGAGTACATTTAGGATTAGAAGCTACTTTGCTTTGTCGTAAATTTAGTTACCCAAAAGCCTTATGTAGTTCAGCACATCTACACCATCCCCAACAGCTTCATTCAAAGCTTAAAAAGCGTTTTTTCGACGCTGTTGAGCTCACATTATTTAGTGAAGTACAGGTTATCAATCAATACTTCACCTTTTACAAAGGCCATGTTGGTATCTTGTGGGTTCCATATCCCAAACGGTATGATGATATCGCCAAGGGCCAAATCAGTGAAGTCCGATAAGGGAATGCTGTACTCCATAAATTCTTTCCCAACATCTTTGCCTGTGTAGTCTTTTAGAAAAACTGCGGCGTTTGTTTTGCTGCTTTCAAGCTTTATCTCCGCATTTTCCACGGCAGCAGGTTTTTTGATTGAAAATTTCAAAGTCTTGTACGTGCTTAGGTTTACCCCTTTATCTAGTTTTATATAAGCACCTCCCCACTTGTCTCCAGGAAAGTCAAAGGATAAACTGGATTCGCCATCTATGGCATTTTCTGAAGCCCCGACGGTTGGTTCACCACCCCCGCCAAATACGACTACTTTTCCCGATCCCAAATCACTAAAGCCATCTTTAATTGCATGATTAGCTATGGAAGGGTCAATGTTCTGCCCTATAGTTTCTTCATCTAATATTAGCTCTGGCGCTTCGGGTGCATCATATCCTTTTTTTTCAAATACGCGCACATAGTCAACATACATACTTTGCGGAAAAACGGTTGTCTCGTCTGGATCACCAGGCCAATTGCCACCTACAGCTACATTGAGAATCAAATAGAAACTTCTCAAAAATTCTTTCATGTCTGCTGTAATAGGTACCTCATTTACTTTTGTATTATCCAAAAGGAAAGTAATCTTCTCATGGTCCCAGTCTACACTGAAAACATGGTATGCGTCATGGAACGTAATTTCAGCAACTTCTTTACTTCCTTGGGCCTCCTCGTGTTTGTTTTGACTGTTGGTATAGTGTAGCGTGGCATACATCTTATGGGGTTCATGCCCTAACATTTCTACTATGTCTATTTCTCCACAGCCAGGCCAGCTTATGTCTTTTATATTGTCGCCCAGCATCCATATTGCAGGCCAAAGTCCTTTTCCCTTAGGCATTTTTGCACGAACATCAACTCTACCAAATCGAATGCTTATTAAGTTTTTTGTGGTTAGTTTTGCAGAAGTATAGGTCCCGTTTTCTGATTTTTGTGCCCTGATACGCAATACATTTGCGCCAAAATCTGTGGTGATTCCAGAGTTTCTAGCCGTAACGGTATAAATCTGTTTTTCATCGTTTCCCCAACCAACGGGCAGTTCATAATCTGTTCCGTCACCGGTTTCGTACTGCCAACTTTCAAGATCCAATAGGGGGTCGTCAAATTCATCTGACCACACTAAATCGTAACCTTGGGGTACGTCTATGGGTATTGTATTTTTTGTAGTGTCATTAGTTGTACAGCTAAAAAAGAGAAGGACAATAACAGATAATAAAAGGAGTAGGTTTAGGTTTTTTGATTTTAATATTTGAAGCATAATAATAAGTTTTGGTTATGGTTTTTGCCATAAGCGGCATAAAAAAACCCCAAAAAAGCTCAAAACTTAATTTAGTATAGGTAAAATGAAGAACTGATTTGGGATCTTGTTCAGATCAAATATATAAAATGTTTGATAAAATATAAAGCCTATTTTACGCCACACAAACGCCTTATGCTATAGCCCATGCCAGCAAATACAAGCGTAATAAAGAGTAGGGTAATGACATTCCCGCCATTGCAAAGCAACATTGACCATGATTCGGTTTCATGATCCATCCATCCTAGCCATAGAGCTAAAACAAAGGAAACAAGCCAAATAATGAAATGCTTTTTCATCGTTTCCCTGGAGTTATCACACCCAAACAGTTTTGTATGACAGCTTCTGAAGTATAGCGCAAATGTTTGGGCAACAGGTTGTATTTGGGAAGTACCGCTATATACCGGTCAATATTACTAGCATAAACGTGCGTATAGCAGGGTTTCTTGGACAGCTTTAATCCATCCACCAATTGGGCTATGAACTCATCGTGATGAATCAAATCATCGCTGCCCAAATGAAAAATTCCCCATAAATTTCTGTTGATGATATAATGCAATTGTTGGGTTACAAAATAAGCTGCCGCAACATTAATGACCGAGTTAGGGAAAATCTCATAAGGGGTTTGATTTTCAATAGCTGTTTTTAGTGCTAATAAGCGGGGTGCACCCACACCAAAGACCATGGGCAAACGCGCAATGGTCCAACTGAAAGGGGGCATGCGCATGAGCTTGTTTTCAATTTTAATTTTCCCCTTGCCATAGGCACTCTCAGAAAAAGTTTTATCGTGCTCATAGCTTGGGTAATGCCTAAAACTGTCAAACACATTGGCTGCCGATAAAAAAATCAAACGGGCTTGTTGTTGTACCACATAGTCAATCAGCATATCATGGGCTACAAACTGTCCCGCATCTTCGCCTCGAAGCGCTGAAATGATTAGGTCAGGTTTGATAAATTTTAGTAATTCGGTGGGGGAGTCTTCTCTAAAATCATACTCAAAATATCGTTTGTTTTTCTCGTAACCTAATTGGTTGCAATAGGTAGCATAGACATTAAAGTAAGGGTGTAGCTCTTTGTATAAAGCACGCCCCAGAAAACCACTTCCGCCAATGATGAGGATGCGTTTCATATTAGGTAATAAAAGGAAGACGGCTTATGCACGCCTTTACATTTTTCTCACGTATGCGGACAAAGATTTCTGTACCTACCTTGGCGTATGCCCTGTCTATATATCCCATGCCAATACCTACATTCAACGAAGGCGAGGAAGTGCCCGAGGTAACTTCGCCAATAGTATTTCCATCCGCATCAATGAGCGCATAGCCTTGTCGTGGAATGCCGCGATCTATCATGCGCAGGCCAATTCGTATTTGGGTAGTGCCTTTTGCTTTATCTTTTTTAATATGCAAGTCACCCAAAAAAGATTTATTAAAATCGGTACACCACGCCAATCGCGCTGCTATGGGTGAAATGCGATCACTCAATTCGTGGCCATACAGGCAGTAACCCATTTCAAGACGTAAGGTGTCTCTAGCTGCCAGACCAATGGGTTGGATATTAAGTGCTTCGCCTTCCTGTAATAAGGCTTCCCAGACTTGCATGGCTGCTGCTGTTGGAACGTAAAGCTCTACGCCCCCAGCACCAGTATATCCAGTAGTGGCGACAAATACACCTGCGACAGTTGCCACAGAAGTTTCAATGATTGAAAAGTTTTTTTGCTTGGCCGTGTCTACCGTACAGATGCGCTTCATCAATTCGTGTGCTTTAGGACCTTGAACGGCCAAAAGAGCATAGGCGTCTGATTTGTTTTCCAAGGTGGCCCCAAAGGATTTGTTTTGCGCTGAAAGCCAATTCCAATCCTTGGCCAGGTTACTGGCGTTTAAAACCAATAGATAGCTTTTTTCTGCCAATCGATACACCAATAGGTCGTCCACCACGCCCCCCTCATTGGTAGGCATATAGGCATATTGAGCATCACCTATAGCAAGTGCCGCAACGTTGTTACTCGTGGTATGTTGCAATAAAGCTAAGGCTGCATCTCCAGACACAATAAATTCTCCCATGTGGGAAACATCAAAAACACCCACATGTTCACGCACACATAAATGTTCGGCCTTTACTCCTTTATACGAAAGGGGCATCTCAAAGCCAGCAAAAGGGCCCATTTTGGCGCCCAGTTGGGTGTGCTGTTGATGTAAGGTCAATTGCTTCATATCTTCAAAAGTAGCACAGTTTTAGCTATTTTAGCTAAAAAGAAGTTTATGTTACGCTCCATTTTATTCACAATAGTTGCTGTTTTTAGTCTTCACGCCCAAGAAGTTCCGAACGATTATCTAACACCTGCCTTTCACGAAGAACGTCGCCAAGCGGTTCGTACCCAAATGCCTCCTAACAGCGTTGCTGTATTTTTTGCTAATCCTGTGCGAAATCGAGCCAATGATGTGGATTTCCACTACCACCAAGACCCTAATTTTTATTACCTGACAGGACTAAAAGAACCACATGCTGTACTGTTGATTTACAAAGAACCTCAAGTTGTGGATGGGGTTGCTATGCATGATGTGTTGTTTGTACAGGAGCGTGATCCCTTACGAGAGCAATGGGATGGTTATCGTTTGGGTATCAAAGGAGCCAAAGAAAAACTAGGCTTCTCCAACGTGTTTTTTAACACCCAATTTTCGGATTTCAAAACTGATTTTGAACGCTTTGATCAAGTGCTCTTCTTTGATTTTAATAACGATGTTAGAGATGATACTCGCAATGAAGCAGATCTCTATTCGTTGATAAACAGCTTTAAAGAAAAGGCGAAGTTCCCAGTCGATTACAATATTGAAAAAGCCTCACTGTACCGATATATTACCACTTCTGATGTAAGTAGTTCAGCCAATGTCGCACAAGTATTGTCACGGTCATTGCGAACCAACAAAGACTTGGCCCAAGACGAATTGCTTACCGCTTATCAAACGGCCATAAACGAGCGCCAACGCACTGAGTTGAAACAGCAGATGTCTGCTCAACTTACCAACCTCGATACCCAAACATTGCCCATAATCATGGATAGCTTGCGTGAGATTAAATTACCCGAAGAAATAGCATTGCTTAAAAAGGCTATTTATATTTCTGCTGTAGGTCAAGTGGAGGTAATGAAAGCCATGCATGCTGGTATGTCGGAGCGTGAAATTCAAGGGATACACGAATTTGTATTTAAGAAATATGGAGCGGAGTATGAAGGATATCCTTCTATAGTTGGTGGAGGGCACAATGGCTGTGTTTTACATTATATCACAAACGACAAACCCACAGTTGGAGACGATTTGGTTTTAATGGATTTGGGTGCTGAATACCATAACTATACCGCCGATGTTACTCGAACTATCCCAGCCAATGGCACTTTTTCAGCAGAACAGCGTGCCATTTATGACATCGTTTATAAGGCACAAGAAGCAGGAATAAAAGCCTCCGTAGTAGGGGCCAATATGCGTGCGCCTCACTACGCCGCCTTTGAAGTGATTGCACAAGGGCTTATAGCGTTAGGCATTATAGAAAATAGTGAAGAAGCACGAGCATATTTCCCGCATGGTACTTCACACTATCTGGGATTAGATGTACACGATGCGGGTACGTATAGCCCTTTTAAACACAACACGTTGATCACTGTTGAGCCAGGGATTTATATACCTGAAGATAGCCCTTGTAATTCAAAATGGTGGGGTATAGCTGTCCGCATAGAAGATGATATTTTAATTACAAACGATGGACCTGTTAACCTGTCTGCCTTTGCGCCGCGTACGGCCGAAGGTATAGAGGCCATGATGCAACAGCCAAGTGTGTTGGATGCTTTTGTGTTGCCTGAATTAGACAGCTTGGGACAATAGGTAATCTTTGAATGCCTCATAGCCACGCAAAGAAGTTTTTTCTGGTGTTTTATCGAGAATGTGCTGAATCTGCGTTGGAATGTCTAGGGTTAGACCTAGTGTTTCTTCTACAGTATCACGAAATTTAATAGGGTGTGCTGTTTCTAAAAATATGCCGTAATGATCTGGGTTGTTTGCCAAAAAGCGCTGTAATCCCAAATAGCCAACGGCTCCATGTGGATCGGCAACATAGTTGTGCTGTTGATGTAGCTCAGCAAGCGCTAGTTTTGTTTCGACATCATTATAAGCGTAAGAAGAAAAGTCTTGCTTTAGTGCATCAAAATTATTTTCATATAGGGATTGAATACGGATAAAATTAGACGGATTCCCTACATCCATGGCGTTGGAAATGGTTTGCTTAGACGGGTTGGGCTGGTAGTCTTGTGTTTCTAAATAGCGAGGTACGGTATCGTTGATGTTGGTGCTTGCTATAAAATGACTAATAGGTAAACCAAGTCTTTTTGCTACGATACCTGCACAGATGTTTCCAAAGTTTCCGCTTGGAACAGAGAAAGCCAATTTTTTGTCTATGTCCATACGCTGAAACTGCTGATAGGCAAAGAAAAAGTATAGGGATTGTGGCAACCATCGGGCTACATTAATCGAATTGGCAGAGGTCAGGTTTAATTTTCCTTTCAAGTCTTCATCTATAAACGCAGACTTGACCATCTCTTGGCAGTCGTCAAAAACACCATCAACTTCAATAGCCTTAATGTTTTTGCCATTGGTGGTGAGTTGCAGTTCTTGGATGTGACTGACCTTTCCCTTGGGGTAAAGAATGATGACTTCAGTTCCTTCAATGCCTAGAAAGCCAGAAGCCACAGCACCACCGGTATCACCAGATGTAGCTACCAAAACGGTGACTTTCTTGGGACTTTGTTCATTAAAATAACCAATACAGCGTGCCATAAAGCGAGCACCCACGTCTTTAAAGGCCATGGTTGGTCCGTGGAAAAGCTCTAAAGTAGCCGTATTGTCATTGATTTTATTGACTGGAAAGTCAAAGCAAAGGGTATCGGCAACAATTTTCTCCAAACGTCCTTCAGGGATGGTGCCTCCTACAAAAGGACGCATGACTTTAATACCAATCTCTACCATAGACTTATTGGTGATGTCTGCAAGAAAGGATGCGTCTAATCTTGGCGTATTTTCAGGAAAATACAAGCCCCTGTCCGGAGCAAGTCCTCGGATTACCGCTTCCGAAAAACTGGCGGTGTTGTTGCTGTCAGTTAGGCTGTAGTATTTCATCTGAGATCTTCTATAAAGCTTACGCCTGTTTTTTTGATAGGACTGATGTGAATGTCAAACGGAATATTTGTTTTTTCAAAAACACATTGCATGGCTTGTGCAACCTTATTGGCGGTGCTCATGCCTCTAGATAAAGCAAAAACAGAGGGTCCAGACCCAGATATGCCTGAACCTAATGCTCCACCTGCTTCGCAAGCTGCTTTCAATTCGCTGAAATAGGGAATTAGAATCGACCTTGCGGGCTCAACTATGCCGTCTACCAAAGACCTACTTAATAAGTCGTAGTCTTCTTCGTATAAGCTAGAAACCAATGCACCAACATTTCCCCATTGACTGATGGCTTTTTCAAGCGTTACACGTTTTTGGAGTACGGCACGAGCATCAGCTGTTTTTACTTCAATTTTTGGATGAATTACTGTAGCTACAAGCTCTAGAGGCGTGGGTAATGCACAGATATCCAAAGGATTGGTATCGCGGACTAGCGTGAATCCTCCAAGGAGTGCTGGCGCAACGTTGTCGGCATGGGCACTTCCACAAGCCAAGCGCTCTCCTTCCATAGCAAAAGGAATTAATTCTTTATTTGTAAACGGATTGCCGAGCAAATAATTTATACCTGCTACTGTACCTGCTGCACTGGCAGCAGAGCTTCCAATACCACTTCCTGGTTTTATGTTTTTTTCAATTCTGATTTCAAACCCCAGTTGTGAATTATAGGCTTCTAACATGGCCAAGCCTGCAACCCCTGCAACATTATTTTCAGCTTCAAGAGGTAGGTCTTGCCCCTCAATAGAAGTGATGTGTATACCGGCTTTTTCACTTCGGCGTATTTCCATAAGGTCTCCTATGTTTTCGAGGCAGAGTCCCAAAACATCAAAGCCACACGAAATATTGGCTATACTGGCTGGCGCAAATAGTTTAACGCCTTTTAAATCAACTTTTTCCAATTCTAATGATATCTGCAAATATTCCAGAAGCGGTTACAGCAGCACCTGCACCTGCACCTTTTACAATTAGGGGCTGTTGTGCATACCTATCTGTATAGAATAACACAATGTTATCGCTGCCCTCAAGGTTATAAAAATCATGGCCTTGTGGGATATGTTTTAAGCCTACAGTTGCTTTGCCATTTTCAAATGCAGCAACGTATTTAAGCCGTGCATTTTCACTTGCTGCAGTCTTGAAAAGGGCATCAAAATGTGTTTTGTACTCGTCCAAACTTGCTAAGAAGGCTTCGTTGCTTGTGGTGTCTAAACAAGCCTGAGGTAAAAAGGACTTATTTTCAATGTCGGTAAGTTCCATTTCAAACCCACTTTCTCTGGCTAAAATCAATATTTTTCTTGCGACGTCAATACCGCTTAAATCAATTTTGGGATCTGGTTCAGTGTAGCCTTCTTGCATGGCCTGCCCCACAACTTCACGAAATGATGTGTTTTCATTGAATGAATTGAAAACAAAATTTAAGCTTCCCGATAACACGGCCTGAATGCTGTGCACTTGATCGCCAGATGCAATCAGGTGGTTTAGTGTGTCAATAATGGGCAAACCAGCACCCACATTGGTTTCGTACAAGAAAGGTGCGTTGTACTTGCGCGACAATTTTTTAAGGTTTTGATAATTGGCTAATTCATCTGCACAAGCAATCTTATTACAGGTTACCACGCCAATATTGTTCTTCAAATATTGCGCATAGGTTCCAGCTATGATCGGGTTTGCTGTGTTGTCTACAAATATGGCGTTGCGCATGTTTAGGGCTTTGGTTTTTTTGAAAAACAATTCCTTATCTGCTTTTTCGCCTGCATGAAGCATATCCTCCCAATTGTCTAGGTCTATACCTGTTGCATCAAAAACCATTTTACGCGAATTGGAAATACCAATTACGCTCAAATTGAGTTTGAAATGCTCTTTGAGAAAATTGCGTTGTTGGTGTACTTGCTCTAAAAACTTACTTCCCACGTTCCCAATTCCAGTGACAAATAGATGTATCTTTTTTATTTGAGCTTCAAAGAATGCTTCGTGTAGCGTGTTTAAGGCTTTCTTGATGTCTTTGCTGTCTATGACTGCCGTGATGTTTTTTTCTGAAGCACCTTGTGCAATGGCCTTTACATTGACATTGTTGTTGCCCAGCGCACGGAACATGCGTCCACTAATGCCTTGGTGATTTTTCATGTTCTCACCAACAAGTGCAATGATGGACAATTCTTTTTCAACACGAATAGGATTTATTTTTTTTGTCTCTATGTCAAGCGCAAAGGCCTCGTCAATGGTTTCTTGTGCAAAATCCGCTTCAGCGGCATCTATACCCAAACAGATAGAGTGCTCTGATGATGCTTGCGTTATCATTACCACATTTATGTGATGCTGTGCTAATACCGTTAGTAATTTTTGTGAATACCCCGGAACACCAATCATACCACTTCCTTCAAGGGTGAGCAGCGCAATATCATTGATGTGACTGATTCCTCTTACCACCGTTTCTGCTTCAGTAGTATTGGTGATAAGCGTTCCAGTATTACTGGGCTCAAAAGTATTTTTGATATAAACAGGAATGTCTTTTTCAATGATGGGTTGAAGGGTTGGTGGGTAGATAACCTTGGCACCAAAGTGCGAAAGCTCCATGGCTTCTTGATATGAAATCTCTGGAATGGATTTGGCTTGCTTCACCAGCGCAGGATGAGCAGTGTACATACCACTTACATCTGTCCAGATTTCTAAAAATTCGGCCTCAAGTGCACACGCCGTTATGGACGCTGTTAGGTCAGAACCGCCACGTCCGAGCGTTGTTACAATACCTTCTGCATTTTTGGAAACAAAACCAGGAAGCACAACTACTTGATGTTTGTTGTTTTTGAAAAATGCACGAAGATTAGCATTGGTTTTTTTATAATCTACAAGAGTTCTGCCTAGTGATTGAAAGGTTACAATAAGATCTTGTGCGTTCTTCGCAATAGCATCAATGCCCTTTGCTTTAGCGGCCTCTGCTATTATTTTGTGTGAGAGTATTTCGCCAAAACTAAGCAGCGTGTCTAATGTTTTAGGAGAAAGTTCACGTATCATGTACGTGCCTTCAAGGATGGTTTCGAGTTTGTTAATGATTTGTTTGGTTGCACTAAGGATAGCACTTCTCTTAGAAACAGGAATAAGGGCTTGTACCATGTGTACATGGCGCTCTTCAACCTTTTTTAATCGATCTGCGTATGAGGCATCACCATTGGCAGCCAACTTTCCTAACGCATGTAGTTCATCTGTAATTCCACCTAAGGCTGAAACCACCACTGTCATAGGTTTCTTTTGCGCTGATAATACAGCAAGAACCTGCTCAACTTCATTAGCACCAGCTACTGAAGATCCACCAAACTTTAAAACTATCATTTTCAAGTGTTAAAAAAAACGATACAAAAGTAACCGTTTTATATCCAAAATAGTGCGTTGAACACTATTTTTGTTGCTATTCGATTACAATACACGCGTAATCTGTATTATTTTAGTTAATTATAACGTTCAAGAAGGCATAATTTTCACTAATTTTATTTAAAAATTCAGCATTATTAAAACGCCCACAACTTCTGCATCTTTAACCGCAAGGGGATTTGTAGACGCGCCTATTCCGAACAATATATCTTTGATTGAAGAAATCAAGCGCTTGAAAGCAGCAAAGAACGCCGTGCTTTTAGCACATTACTATCAAGAAGATGCCATTCAGGACTTGGCGGATTATCTTGGTGATAGTCTCTATTTGGCGAAAGCAGCAGCCGAAGTATCCTCCAAAATTATTGTCTTCGCAGGCGTGCATTTTATGGCTGAAACCGCTAAAATTATCAATCCTACTAAAAAAGTTTTATTGCCAGATTTGAATGCAGGATGTTCATTGGCAGATTCCTGTCCACCCGATGTATTTGCCGCTTTTAAGGCCAAACATCCCAAGGCTATAGTTGTTACTTACATCAACTGCTCTGCAGAAATCAAAGCTTTAAGCGATATTGTTTGCACATCTAGTAATGCTGTTCGTATAATAGAAAGCATACCCAAAGATCAGCCTATTATTTTCGCACCAGATAAAAATTTGGGACGTTACCTCATCAAGGAAACGGGTCGTGATATGATACTTTGGGATGGTTCGTGTATTGTACATGAAGCCTTTTCATTTGATAAAATTGTAGCCTTGGCCCAGCAGCATCCCAAGGCAAAATTTATTGCACATCCCGAGAGCGAATCACAAGTGTTAGCTATTGCGCACTACATTGGCAGTACTTCTGGTCTGCTGAATTTTGTCCAAAACGATAGCGCAGATGCTTATATCGTTGCAACGGAAGCGGGGATTTTACACGAAATGAAGAAACGAGCGCCTCAAAAAACCTTTATTCCCGCACCTGTTTCGGATGACACATGTGCTTGTAGCGAATGTGGATTTATGAAGCTTAACACCATCGAAAAACTTTATTTGTGTTTAAAGCATGAGCTACCCGAAATTAATCTTGACCCTTCTTTAATGGCTGCTGCAAAAGCACCCATTGATAGGATGTTAGCTTTGTCTTAGTATGCACGCAGATGTATTGGTTATTGGCACTGGAATAGCAGGATTGAGTTATGCGGTTCGTTTGGCGGAAAAATGTCCAGATAAAAAAATCACCCTGATTTCCAAGCGCGATTTACTGGAGAGCAACACCAAATACGCACAAGGGGGTATTGCAGTAGTTTCCAATTTTATCAATGATTCGTATGCTGACCATGTTGAAGATACTCTACGTGCAAGTGATTATACATCAGACCCGAAGGTTGTGGATTTTGTAGTTCGTGAAGGACCTTCCCGCGTGAAAGAATTGATGGATTGGGGCGCTGATTTTGACAAAAGTGGGGCTTCGCTACACCTTGGAAAAGAGGGTGGACATTCTGCCAAACGCATCGTGCACCACAAAGATCAATCTGGATTGCACATTCAGAATGCCTTGATTGCAAAGGCCAGAGCCCACGACAATATTCAATTTTTTGAAAATTACTCATTAGTCGATTTGATCACAGACCACCACCTTGAGGGCGAAAAGTATGGACGTTGTTATGGTGCTTATGTGATATCCATCAAGGACGAAGAAATTATCAAAATTACCTCTCAATTAACGGTGTTGTCTACAGGAGGTGCTGGACAGGTTTATGCACATACGACCAATCCCAGTGCAGCTACAGGAGATGGTCTTGGAGCAGCCTATCGTGCAAAAGTACAGGTTAAAAACTTGCATTTTGTTCAATTTCACCCTACCGCTTTATATCCAAAAGTGAATAGCAATACCTTTTTGATTTCTGAAGCAATTCGAGGAGCAGGCGCAATTCTCCGCAATGAAAAAGGGGAAGCTTTTATGCATAAATACGACGAACAATT
This sequence comes from Flavobacteriaceae bacterium, assembly GCA_029247985.1. Lineage (GTDB taxonomy): Bacteria > Bacteroidota > Bacteroidia > Flavobacteriales > Flavobacteriaceae > UBA7446. Next base: position 11,995 of record JAQWKF010000038.1, on the reverse strand, counting down.
AGATTTAGCACCCAGAGATGTGGTGTCGCGAGCTATAAATACTGAAATGATAAAGCACGATGTGCCTCACGTGTATTTGGACGCGACCAAAATTGACCAAACAACATTAGAAAAGGAGTTTCCAACCATTATGTCAACTTGCATGGAACTAGGCATTGATATTCGAAAATCCTTTGTTCCTGTATTACCAGCAGCACATTATTTCTGCGGGGGTATCGATGTAGATGAAAAGGGTCAGAGCAGCCTAACTGCACTATATGCCATAGGGGAGTGTAGCCATACTGGCTTGCATGGTGCTAACCGCTTGGCATCAAACTCACTACTGGAAGCTTTGGTGTACGCTGCACGTGCTGCTGAGCATGCCGCTGAGGCCTTGCACAAAAATAACTTACCAGCATCTTTCTTTGACACCATACCAGATTGGTTGGGTACAGAAGATATTTCAAATGAGCGTACTGCACAAATCAGTTCGTTGCGTTCAAATTTGCAACAAATCATGAGCGCACATGTAGGTATTATCAAATCTTTTGACAGTCTACAACAAGCAGAAAAAGCACTTCAAGATGTATATATGGCCACGGCAGCCCTTTATCAAAAAAACAAATTAACTCCTCAACTCACAACCCTTCGAAATCTTGTGAGTGTGGCCTATCTTATGGTTAAGCAATCCCAACAACAGCCTCAAAATAAAGGGGTTTATTACAATCAAGATTATGTCTAATCCCTTTGTCAATACTTATAGAAACGAGCTGATAGCTTCCATCACAAATGCGGTTAATGAAGATTTAGGTGATCAAGGTGATCATACTTCAAAAGCTGTCTTTCCAAAAGATCATAAATCTAAGGCGCAACTGATTGCAAAAGGCGATGGCGTCTTGGCAGGGGTGGCTTTTTGTGAGTTTGTATTGCAACAGCATGGACAACAGGTAAGTCTTATCCCAACCCTTAAAGATGGGGACACGTTTTCAAAAGGAGATGTGCTGTTTTTTCTGGAGGGGCCCGCTCAAACGATACTCAGCCTGGAGCGCCTTATGCTTAACGCTATGCAGCGTATGAGCGGTATTGCAAGCGCTACACGTCAGGTTCAAGAACGGATAGGACATACAAGCTGCAAGGTTTTGGATACAAGAAAAACCACGCCTAATTTTAGAGTTGCGGAGAAATGGGCTGTAGCCATTGGTGGAGGTGTGAATCACCGAATGGGGCTTTACGATGCTATAATGTTAAAAGACAATCATATTGATTTTTGTGGCGGTCTGGACCTAGCACTTGCAAAGACAAAAGCCTATGTGAACGGTTTGGTTAAGCCCGTCCCTGTGATTGTTGAAACACGTAATCTCAACGAAGTTGACACCTGCTTACAAAACCCTTGGATTAGTAGAATACTGTTGGATAATATGTTACCTCAAGATTTGGCAGTAGCAGTTTCTCACATCGACAGTGCTATACAAACAGAAGCTTCTGGGAATATTGATTTAGAAAATGTAGCTGCATATGCCGAAACTGGGGTAGACTTTGTTTCTATGGGAGCAATAACGCATTCAGCATCTATTGTAGATTTGAGTTTAGTTGCTGTAACACAATAAATCAGTTTAACTGAATAGAATATCTACGATTTTTTTGTTGCCTTGTTGTTTTCAACAGAAAGTTTCAATGCATCGCTTTTTCCATCCCAATCAAAAGTTACTTTAGAACCATTGGTAAGTGATTTTTTAAGAATCTCACCCGCCATAGCATCCTCGACATAACGCTGTATGGCACGCGCAAGTGGTCTTGCACCATATTGTTTGTCATACCCTTTGTCAATCAGGAATGTAATAGCTTTTTTGCTCAACGACAAGCTGTATCCAAGTTCTTTAACCCTGTCCTGTAGTGCGCTAAGTTCAAGCTTGATGATTTTTGTTAGGTGGTCTTTGTCAAGGTTATTGAAAATTACTACATCATCAATTCTATTTAAAAATTCTGGAGAGAATTTCTTTTTTAGTGCATTTTGAATAACACCTTGAATGTTTTTGTCTTCTTGAGATTTTTGGGCTGCTGTTCCAAATCCAACGCCTAACCCAAAGTCTTTGACTTGTCTCGCCCCAACATTTGAAGTCATGATGATAATGGTGTTTTTGAAATCTACACGTCTGCCTAGTGAGTCGGTTAGGTAACCATCATCTAATACTTGGAGTAGCATATTAAAGACGTCTGGATGTGCTTTTTCAATTTCATCTAACAGGACAACCGAATAAGGTTTTCTTCTAACCTTTTCACTTAACTGTCCCCCTTCTTCATAGCCTACATATCCTGGAGGTGCACCAATAAGTCTTGAAATAGAAAATTTCTCCATGTACTCGCTCATGTCTATTCGGATGAGTGAAGCTTCACTTTCAAAAAGTTCTGTTGCCAATACTTTGGCCAGCTGTGTTTTTCCAACACCAGTTTGTCCTAAGAAAATAAAAGAGCCAATGGGTTTGTTTGGGTTTTTAAGTCCCGCTCTGTTGCGTTGAATGGCCTTGGCTACTTTTGCCACGGCATTCTCTTGACCAATAACTTTTCCTTGTATAAGTTCTTCAAGTTTTGCAAGGCGGTCGCTTTCTCCGTCTGACAAACGCTGAACTGGGATTCCTGTCATCATGGCAACTACATCAGCAATATGGCTTTCAGTAACGGTTTCTCTGTTCTGGCGTTGCTCTTCTTGCCAATCTTCTTGGGCTAACAACAATTCTTTCTCCAGTTTTTTCTCATCGTCGCGAAGCTTAGCAGCCTCTTCGTATTTCTGACGCTTTACAACACTGTTTTTTTGGTCACGTACTTTTTCGAGTTCATTTTCAATTTCGACAATTTTTTCGGGCACTTCCATATTGGTGATATGCACTCTTGATCCTGCTTCATCGAGAGCATCTATTGCCTTGTCTGGCAAAAAACGATCTGTTATGTACCTGTCTGATAGTTTAACACAGGCTTCAATCGCTTCATCCGTGTAGTTCACATTATGATGCGCTTCATATTTGTCTTTGATGTTTTGTAATATTTCAATGGTTTCATCCACAGAAGTTGGTTCCACCACTACTTTCTGAAAGCGACGCTCTAATGCACCGTCTTTTTCAATGTTTTGACGGTATTCGTCAAGGGTTGTTGCACCGATACATTGTATTTCACCTCTTGCAAGTGCGGGTTTAAACATATTGGATGCATCTAGACTGCCCGTTGCACCACCTGCACCAACAATCGTGTGAATTTCGTCAATAAATAATATAATGTTGGCATTTTTTTCCAACTCATTCATAACGGCTTTTAGGCGCTCTTCGAATTGACCTCTGTATTTTGTACCCGCAACTAACGAAGCTAGGTCTAGGGTTACTACACGCTTATTATAGAGTACTCTTGACACCTTTTTTTGAATGATGCGTAGTGCCAATCCTTCTGCAATAGCAGATTTACCAACACCTGGCTCACCAATGAGTAAGGGGTTATTTTTCTTACGGCGGCTTAAAATTTGTGAAACACGCTCAATTTCTTTTTCTCTACCAATAACTGGGTCCATGTTGCCTTCAAGGGCTACCTTGGTTAGGTCTCTACCAAAGTTATCAAGCACTGGCGTGCTGGATTTTTTTGATTTTTTATCGTCAGTCGGCGAAGAAAAGGAAGCGCCCTGTCCACGGCTGTCTTCGTCAGCAGCATCATCAGGGAATGCATCCGCAGAAGGCATGTCTATAAAGTCATCATCATCAGAATCGACAGACATATATTTAAATTGGTCTTTTACTGTTTCGTAATCAACCTGAAGCTTGTGCAACACTTTTGTTGTTGGATCATTCTCGTTTCTGAGAATACAGAGTAGCAAGTGAGCGGTGTTTATAGAGGTGCTTTGAAAAAGCTTGGCCTCAAGGAAAGTTGTTTTGAGTGCACGTTCTGCTTGTCGCGTTAGGTGCAAGTTTGTTTTGTGTTGTGGGTCGGGAGAATTGGTTGGATTGGCAGGACTTAAAATTTCAATTTTCCTTCTCAGATAATCCAAATCAATCTCTAGTGCTGAAAGTATAGAAATTGCTTTCCCATTACCATCACGAAGTAGTCCAAGCATAAGATGCTCTGTACCAATAAAATCATGACCAAGTCGTAAAGCCTCTTCTTTACTAAAAGTTATAACATCTTTAACGCGAGATGAAAAGTTATCGTCCATAGCTTTTTTTAAATATTTAGTCCAAAAATCGAACCAGACTCATAACGAATAGACAAAAAAATTTGTTGAATTACAAATAAATTTGGTAAAAATTTTCGCAATTGTTTCAAATGTAGTTTGTTAATAAATTATAAGAAAATAGGCCTCAAATTAGTAAATATTCATTCGATGAATATGTATTTTAGCAATTATGTCATAACATTAAATTGAAAACCTAATGGCTACTGAAGATAAATTGATTCCAATCAACATTGAAGACGAAATGAAGTCGGCTTACATCGACTATTCTATGTCGGTCATTGTGTCACGTGCACTGCCAGATGTTCGCGATGGACTTAAGCCTGTGCACCGCCGCGTACTCTTTGGTATGCATGAATTAGGAGTCAGAGCAAACTCATCCTATAAAAAGTCTGCCCGTATCGTTGGGGAAGTTCTTGGTAAATACCACCCTCACGGAGATACATCGGTTTATGATACCATGGTACGTATGGCTCAGTCTTGGAGTTTGCGCTACATGATGGTTGATGGACAAGGAAACTTTGGATCTGTTGATGGCGACAGCCCTGCAGCCATGCGTTATACTGAGGCACGCCTACAAAAAATTTCAGAAGACATGATGGCCGATATCGATAAAGATACCGTTGATCATCAGTTGAATTTTGACGACACCTTAAAAGAACCTACTGTAATGCCCACCAGGGTTCCTAATTTACTCATCAACGGTGCCTCTGGTATTGCTGTGGGCATGGCAACCAATATGCCCCCTCACAACCTCACAGAGGTTATCAATGGTACGATTGCATACATCGACACCCCAGAGATTGACATCGATGGTTTGATGGAGCACATCAAAGCACCAGACTTTCCTACAGGTGGTGTTATTTATGGATATGAAGGTGTGAAAGAAGCCTTCCACACTGGTAGAGGTCGTGTAGTCGTTCGTGGAAAAGCTGAAATTGAAGAAGTGAATGGTCGTGAATGTATTATCGTTACCGAAATTCCATATCAAGTCAATAAAGCTGACATGATTCGGAAAACGGCCGAGATGGTAAACGACAAAAAAATTGAAGGGATTTCTAATATTCGCGATGAGTCTGATCGCAAGGGAATGCGCATTGTTTACGTTTTAAAGCGAGATGCAATTCCAAACATCGTGCTTAATATGCTGTATAAGTACACAGCTTTACAATCCTCTTTTAGTGTCAACAATATTGCACTAGTCAAGGGCAGGCCACAAATGTTAAACCTCAAGGATATGATTCATCATTTTGTGGAGCATCGTCACGAGGTTGTAGTGCGTCGCACCCAATACGAGCTGCGAAAAGCAGAAGAGCGTGCGCATATTTTAAAAGGACTTATCATTGCCTCCGATAATATAGATGAGGTTATTGCTTTGATCAAAGCCTCTGCAAATGCAGACGAAGCTCGTAAAAAGTTGATTGATACTTTTGAATTAACAGAAATACAAGCAAAGGCCATTGTTGAAATGCGTTTGCGTCAGCTTACAGGTTTAGAGCAGGATAAATTGCGCAGCGAGTTTGACGAGTTGATGAAAACCATTGCAGATCTAAAGGATATCTTAGATAAAAAAGATCGACGCATGGACATCATCAAAACAGAACTCCATGAAGTCAAGGACAAATACGGTGACGAACGTCGATCTACTATTGAGTATGCAGGTGGAAACTTCCGTGTTGAAGATATGATTCCAGATGAAAAAGTGGTGATCACTATTTCTCATGCAGGCTATATCAAGAGAACACCGCTTGCAGAATACCGTACACAAAACAGAGGTGGAGTAGGGCAGAAAGCCTCTACTACCCGAAACGAGGACTTTCTTGAGCACTTATTTGTTGGTACCAACCACCAATATATGTTGTTCTTTACACAAAAAGGAAAATGTTTTTGGTTGCGAGTATTTGAAATTCCAGAAGGAAGTAAGACAGCCAAAGGACGAGCCATTCAAAACCTCATCAATATTGAGCAAGATGACAAGGTTAAAGCCTTTATCTGCACGCAAGACTTGAAAAATGAGGATTACATAAACAGTATGTTTGTTGTAATGGCTACTAAAAAAGGACAAGTTAAAAAAACATCTCTTGAGCAGTATTCAAGACCAAGAACTAATGGCATAAATGCGATTACGGTTCGTGAAGGAGACGAATTACTCGAAGCCAAACTCACTACTGGGCTTTCGCAAGTTGTTTTAGCGGTTAAGTCTGGTAAGGCCATTCGTTTTGAAGAAAGCAAGACTCGTCCAATGGGAAGAAATGCATCCGGAGTAAGAGGAATTTCGCTTAAGGATGCGCACGATGAAGTTATTGGCATGGTTACTGTAAATGATTTAGACTCTGACATTTTGGTTGTTTCCGAGCATGGCTATGGAAAACGCTCTAATTTGGACGACTATCGCATAACCAACCGTGGCGGAAAAGGGGTAAAGACTCTTTCTGTAACAGAAAAAACAGGTAATTTGGTAGCGATTAAAAACGTTAATGATGGAGATGATTTGATGATTATCAACCGTTCAGGCATTGCTATACGATTGGGTGTAGATACTCTTCGTGTTATGGGGCGTGCGACACAAGGTGTTCGTCTTATAAATATCAAAGACGACGATTCAATTGCTGCGGTTGCCAAGGTGATGAATGACGATGATGAGATTCAAGATGTAGATGACATTGATGTAACCTTAGAAGATAACGATAATTCATAAATTACTTAATATGAAATTTTATTTCCAGGTGCTTTTAGCTGCCTTAATTTCTTTTTCGGCTATGGCACAAAAAAAGGAGCTTAAAGCTGCACAAAAGCTTGTTGACGCAAGCCTGTACGAAAAGGCACTTATCGCCTTAGATGAAATGAAACCCCTGATTGATAATGCAGAGGCAAAATACAGTTCACACTATTATTATTTGCTTGGAATTTCAAAGCAGAAAGCCAAAGCTTTTGATGAAGCTATTGCTGCTTTTGATAAAACCACAGCTATAGAAAAAAGCGCTAATCTCAAAAAGTATACTTCCCTTGTGGAAATCAACGTTCCAAGCTTAACAAATGACTTAATTAACGAAGCGGTTGATTTGAATAGCAAAAACAAATATTTAGCTGCCTCAAAGTTATTGCATACGGCATACGAGATAGATCCTGAAAATAACACAGACTATTTATATTTTGCTGCTTCTAGCGCTGTTAATTCAGGAGATTATGACACCTCTTTAGCTTATTACACAAAACTCAAGGACCTCAATTATGAGGGGCGAAATAAAGTCTATTACGCTACCGAAGTTTCTTCTGGAAATGAGGTAGAAGTGCCTGATGCAGCTACATTCGAGATTTACAAGAAATCTAAAGATTTTAAGGATTTACGAGAAGATTTATCCCCTTCTAGACGCCCAGAAATTGTTAAGAACATTGCTTTAATCTATGTGCAAAAGGGCGATAATGAAGCGGCCATGCAAGCTGTAAAAGATGCTCGTGCAATAGCTCCTAAGGATGTTAGTTTGATTTTGACAGAGGCAGATTTATATAATAAAATTGGAGACGAGGCTCGATTTGCTTCGCTTATGGAAGAAGCCATAGCACAGGATCCGAATAATGCAGTTTTGTACTACAATTTAGGAGTTGTGAATGGTAATAAAGGCAAACGCGATGCAGCAATTTCCTATTATAAAAAGGCAATTGAGTTGGACCCTGCCTATGAGCCTACTTACCTTAATCTGGCATCAGTAATTTTAGAAGGAGAGGCGGATATTGTAGATCAGATGAATGCATTGGGAAATTCAGCTGCTGAAAACAGAAAATACGACGCCCTAAAGCAAAAGCGAGAAGGTCTTTTCTTAGAAGCTGTACCCTATTTGGAAACACTGGTTTCTATTAACCCCAAAAATACCGACGCATTGACTACCCTGAAAAATATTTTTGGTACCATTGGAGATACAGCAAATTTCAAAAAGTACAGAGATATATTGGATAATCTCTAAGCTTATATTAAGAAAAAATAAACCTCGCTCAGGCGGGGTTTTTTTATACAATGGATTTGATAAGCCTTAGTTGGTGGGTATGTGTATTCTTTTCAACATTGAAGATGCCTGTTTGATCTAGGCGATCAACTCGAACTTGTCCAGCTGCATGAATGATGTAGTTATTCTCAAGCACAATTCCAACATGGATAATACGCCCCTCTTCGTCATCAAAAAAAGCCAAATCACCAGGTTCAGATTCTTCTATAAAACTGAGTACCTGCCCAAGTGTTGACTGTTCTGCTGCTGTTCTAGGCAGCAGTAGTCCGCAAAGTTTGTAAACGATTTGCGTAAAACCTGCTTCATCAATGCCAAAGGGAGATTTACCTCCTTTTCTATAGGGTGTATTTAGAAATGTAAAGGCAGTTTGGGGAATGTTTTTCTTTTTAACAGAGTCGCCTGAGGTCTCTCCCTCAAAACGATGACCTAAAAAACCGCAGTTCTGTATGGTGCTTCCAATTGAAATGGGGAATAATATATCGTCGTCTTTTAGAATAAACTCGACCAGATCAATAGCTGTTTTGGGTTCTTGCTTGGATAGTTTGGCAAATTCTTCATTCGTTAGATTGGTAAATTGTGCATTGTCAATCCACCCCACAGCACCGTCTGCAAGCTTGATGTTGCTCCATTTTTTTTTGGTTTCAGTTACTTCAAATAACTCACCATATAGCACCTCACTTACTAGCGGTGCATCAAATTGAGCAGCTTCCCGAAGCGGAACTAAACTTAACCCACAAATGCCATACGTCATAGCTTCAAAAATAAAGATAAAATGAAGACGGTGCTGCTGTCTGTTGAAAAGTGGTATTTTTGTTTAAATCTTTTTTATGTCGCTCTTTTATAGATTTCAAGCTACACTCTATAAAATACTGCTTTTTTTGTTTGTGGTAGGTGTGGTAGTTTACCTCCTTCCAAGGGCGGGAAGTTTCCAATATGAAATACAAGCAGGCAAACCTTGGCAATATGAAACCCTTTTGGCACCCTATGATTTTCCTATTCAGAAAACACAAGATGAGTTAGAAGATGAGCGGACACGTTTAAAAGCAAATATTCCACGTTATTTTTCAGTAGATCAAGAAGTTTTGCCAGCCGTTTTTGATGCCTTTGACCAATACGTCGCTGCGCTACCTGCCAGCGAAGCATCAAATGCTCTTTTTGTCAATTGGCGCACTACAATCGAAGCCATGTATGCTATTGGTGTAGTATCGTTTTCTGAAACCCTATTTGAAGAAGAGGTTGCATTGGTAAACAATACGAGAAAAAAGGCGATTAAACTTTCCGATTTATATGCCGATATAGATGTTAAAAATGAATTAGAAAATCAATTGAGTGAATCAGGAATGGGTATTTTATCTGATGCTAGCAAGCAATATTTGCTTTCTTTGATAACACCCAATGTTTCCTATGACGAACCCTTGACTGCTCAATTTCGTTCGGAAGCTCTTGCAGGAATAGTGCCCATTCGTGGATTGGTTACCAAAGGAACCCGAATCATAGCAAAAGGTGAGGTTGTTGAAGGGGAGAAATTAAAAATCTTGCAGTCTCTTCAGCTTGAATATGAGTCTCAAACTTGGACTCAGTCTAATACAGCTTGGATTATTTTAGGCTATACATCATTGGTTAGTATTCCTGTATTACTTCTTTTTGTGTTCTTGTGGCGCACACGACCCTTGGTCTTTGAAAATAACAAGCGTATTACCTTTTTGTGCGTTAATATATTATTGATGGTTTTACTGACCAAAACTGTTGTGGATGTAAATCCGTTATATGTTTACGCGGTGCCTATATGTATGCTGCCTCTGCTTTTGCGCACTTTCTTTGACACCCGTATTGCGCTTTTTTCTTTGATGATTGCTCTTTTTCTACTTGCTTTCTTAGTTCCTAATAGCTTTGAATTTATGTTTTTACAGATGATGGCTGGTATTTTAGCATCACTTACTGTAAATGACCTATACCGACGCGCAAAACTGTTTATTTCAGTTGGACTCATAGTTGGTTTATATGTTGTTTCTTACATTGCCTTTACCCTAATTCATGACGGGAATCTGAACCAGCTGTCATATGATGTGTTGCTGCTTTTCGTAGTGAATGGTTTAGCCATTTTATTTGTACAACCGCTTATTTATATTTTTGAAAAGGTATTTGGCTTGGTATCCGATGCTTCACTACTGGAGCTCTCAGACACGAACAGTAAACTCCTCCGTGAACTGGCTGATAAAGCCCCAGGGACATTTCAACATTCTTTGCAAGTAGCCAATATAGCTGAAGCTGCTGCCAATGCTATTGATGCCAATACATTACTCACAAGGGTAGGTGCCTTGTATCACGATATTGGAAAAATGAAAAATCCAGTTTTCTTTAGTGAAAACCAAGCTTCATATAGTCCACATGATGATCTTTCTTCTGAAGTAAGTGCTAAAATTATCATTGAGCATGTGTTGCATGGGATTACACTTGCAAGAAAGGCCAAGCTTCCAGATAGAGTAGTTGATTTTATACGCACGCACCACGGCACAACAACCGTGCTTTATTTTTATCAACAGGCGAAACAGAATAACGATGAGGTAGCTATTGAACAATTTCAATATCCTGGCCCAAAGCCCTTTTCAAAGGAAACGGCTATTGTCATGATTTCAGATGGCGTAGAGGCAGCATCAAAAAGTTTAAAAGAACCCACAGCAGAGAAAATCAATGCCTTTGTAGACAAGATTGTGGAGCGCCTTATGGATGAGAAACAATTCTTAGCGGCTGACATCACCCTTCGTGAGATTGAAACAATTAAAAAAGTATTGGTTGAGAAACTCATCAGTAGCTATCACTTGCGAGTTTCTTATCCCGAATAGTAGCTTCACTCGTACTTTTTTCTTTATTGTGGCTAAATGGTTGTTTTTAGTTTTTAAAGGACACTATCTTTCCAGAGAATTACAGAAACCTTGTGGATATAAAAAGGCTATATATACATTCAAATTGTCTGTAGTCCACTTTGAAAATCGATTAAAAAAACGGCAGCTTCACCAAAAAAAAGCAAGCTTTTTATTTGAGCTTGCTTAATTTAAACTTTTTTGTTGATTTATTCGTGATCGCGCTAGGATTCGAACCTAGGACCGTCTGCTTAGAAGGCAGATGCTCTATCCAACTGAGCTACTCGACCATTTTAAAAAGGAAGGGAGGCTCAAGAATTAACCTGATCTTTGTACTTCCTCCCAACCTATACTAATCACCAAATTAGTTATATACCGGTTTGCTTATATTCTTCTTTTTCTTCAACACCTTCTGCATTAAAGATATCTTCATCCTCTGTACTACCACAATACTTTTGAACTACTTGCTTCATAAAGGTTCTTTCACTATCTACTCCTCCATCTTCATCAAAGAAAGGATAAATACAAACCTCTGCCGCTTCTGCTAAATCAAATCCATCTTCTAGCAATCCTGCCATCTCAACACTTATCCTTGTACTTATTGAATTTGTTATTCTAGGAGCCTCACCTTTTATTTCCTTTCTAGTCATTGATGCTATCTCTGCAATATTATCAGCTTGCTCTTGAGTCACACCTGGGTGAAGATCTTTCAATAATCCTGACTCTTGTTCTTTATCTAATGTTTCCATTTCAACAATAATAAATCTATCTACTAATGCTCTATCCATCGCTCTGGTTGCGGTATATTCATTACCAATATTTGCAGTGGCAACAAATGTAACTCCTTCTGCTACCTTAATGGTCGGTGCATCTTGATGTTCATCTAATCTCAAATATCTTTGGCCGGAATCTAACACCGTCATTAATATGTTCCATGCTTCTGGATG
>JAQWKF010000110.1 GCA_029247985.1 Flavobacteriaceae bacterium | reverse complement strand
GTTTTTTGAAGTTCTAATTTAATTCTTGTACCAATTGGTGCAGTGGTATATACTTTCATAGAAATATGCCATGAAGTAGACAAATCAATTGCACTGTTCAGAAATATTTTACTACTACCCCAATAACTGCCGCCATCTTTTACAATTTGACAAACCCTAGCACTAGAATTGTTGGCATCAAGTTGTGGGTTTGAAACAACCGAAGCAATAGATCCGTTATAATTAAGAAAATCAGTGTTTACAATGTCCGATTCAAAATCAATAGGCAAGGTGGTTGCTTGGGGCGCAGTGGGCCCAGAAACCTGCTCAACATCATCAAAATAAAAGGTAGAGGTAACGGAACCGTCTCCGACATTTCCAAAATCAAACATGAATACTACTACATTGAGATTATTTTCGGTACCAGCAAAAATCCATTCTAGGTTTTCCCACGCTCCTGAAACCGTAGTTACAGCATCAACTTCCACAGCTGGGCCAGAGCCTTCAAGTTTTAGTTTAATAGTTGTACCAACAGCTGCTTCGGTATAGACTTTCATTGAAATCTTAGTATTTACTGAAAAGTCTAAATTATCTGTAAGCAAAACTTTACTACCTGACCAAGTGGCACCATCAGATCTAATGATTTGTGCAACGGTTCCGCTTGTGTTTATTCCAGATGGGTTTGGATTTGTTGTTACTGTAGCGACACCTCCATCAAAATCAACAAAATCTGAAGTACTAATATCACCCTCAAAATAAAAGGGCAAGCTTTGAGAGAATCCAGTATAACAAAAAATGAGCAGTATAAATGCGCAAAAATGCTTCGGAGTAGAATGTATATTTTTCATGCTTTAAAATTATAATAAACCATATTCTAAATAAAGGAAAGCACCAATACATGACCTATACAAAAGGAAAATAATATTGTGGTTAATTGGTTTTAAGTGTGAGGTTATACGCATCCATGCAGAGCCTCAAGGCAGGTGTGCATATTAAAACCCCTAAACTGTAAAAAAGAAAAAAGTTAAAGAATAAAAAAAGCCCTCCGGTAACGCCTCATGTTAATACCCAAAAAATGCAAACCTAAATATGCAAGGCACGATCTTCGGTAGCAGCAAGTGCGGCTTCCTTAATGGCCTCAGCATAGGTGGGGTGCGCATGGCTCATTCGGGCCAAGTCCTCGGCAGATGCACGGAATTCCATGGCCGTAACTGCTTCTGTAATCAGGTCGGCTGCGCGCGCACCTATCATATGTACGCCCAAAATCTCATCCGTTTCGGCTTGAGCCAAGATTTTAATAAATCCGTCCGTATCCATACTGGCTCTGGAGCGTCCTAATGCACGCATGGGAAACTGCCCTTTTTTAAAAGCAATACCCGCAGCCTTAAGCTCTTCTTCTGTCTTACCAACAGAAGCTACTTCTGGCCAAGTATAAATAACGTTTGGAATAAGGTTATAATCGATATGTGGTTTCTGACCTGCAATAAACTCCGCAACCAGTACCCCTTCTTCTTCAGCCTTGTGTGCCAACATAGCACCACGCACCACATCGCCTATGGCGTATATGTTTGCAGCGGTCGTTTGGAGCTGGTTGTTTACTTCAACCTGCCCTCGGTCGTTAAGCACAACACCTGCAGCTTCGGCATTTAGTCCGTTGGTATAGGCCCTACGACCCACAGATACCAAACAATAATCGCCTTCAAAAGTTTGGGCAACGCCTTTTTTGTCGTTTGCAGTTACGGTTACCGTATCGCCTTTACGGTCAACGGCCGTGACCTGATGTGAAAGGTGGAATTTAACCCCTTGCTTTTTCATTACTTTCATCAATTCTTTGGAAAGTGCCGCGTCTAGTACCGGACTAATACGGTCTGCATACTCAATAACACTAACCTCAGCGCCCAATCGGCGGTAAACCTGTCCTAGCTCTAGTCCAATCACGCCACCACCAATAACCACAAGATGCTTGGGGATTTCGGCAAGCTCTAAGGCTTCAGTAGATGTAATAACGCGTTCTTTGTCTACATCAATAAACGGCAAGCTTCCAGGTGTTGATCCTGTAGCAATAATGGTGTTTTTGGCCTCAATGACCTGGGCATCCTTGCCCGTAATTTTGATATGGGTTGCGTCTTCAAAAGCGCCTAACCCCTTTAGTACGGTAATTTTATTCTTGTCCATCAAATAATCAATGCCTTTGACGGTAGTAGCTACCACTTCGCGCTTGCGTGCAATCATTTGAGGAAAATTAACCTCAATAGCTCCTTTGACATCTATGCCATGTGCAGCAAAGTCTTTGGTAGCAGTTTCGTAGTGATGTGAAGAATCCAACAAGGATTTAGAGGGGATGCACCCAACATTAAGGCAGGTTCCTCCTAAAGTAGCTTCTTTTTCGATTAGGGCAGTTTTCATTCCCAGTTGTGCGCAGCGGATGGCGGCAACATAGCCCCCGGGACCAGATCCAATTACGGCAACATCAAATTGATTCATTTAACTAAATTTGTTACAAATGTACGGGTATGTAAGTATATTTAGCAAAGTAAAATACCTAATCAATACAAAATCGTAATATTACATTACAAATGAAACAAAACAACACCCTATCCCTACGTTTGGCCATGCTCCCCATAATCGCATTGGTCTTGTTACTTTCACTAAATGTGAGCATTTATGGAGATGATGCCTTGGGCGGTTCCAATCAATTCATATTACTTCTTGGCGGTGCTGTTGCAGCCATCGTGGGCTTTGGACAAAAAATACGCTATAAAGACATGCTGCTGCAAGTAGCAGAAAACCTCAAATCCGTTACGGGTGCCATACTTATCTTATTATTTGTGGGTGCCTTAGCAGGAACTTGGCTGGTTAGCGGCATCATTCCCGCCATGATTTATTACGGACTTCAAATACTGCACCCTACCTTTTTCTTAGCTGCCTGTATCATTATTTGCGCGCTTATTTCTTTAGCCACAGGAAGCAGCTGGACCACTTCAGCAACCGTGGGTATTGCGCTCATTGGTATAGGAAAAGCCATGGGACTCCCTGTTGGCATGATTGCTGGTGCCGTTATTTCAGGAGCCTATTTTGGAGATAAGATGTCGCCCCTAAGCGACACGACCAACCTTGCACCTGCCATGGCAGGCGGAGAATTATTTTCACATATACGGTATATGACCATCACGACCGTTCCCACCATATTGGTAACGCTTGTGCTATTTATCATCATTGGCTTCACACAAGATACTACTGCTGTGGCGCAAACCGAACCCCTGCTACTGGCCATCAAAGAACGCTTTAACATCAGTCCACTGCTCTTTGCTGTTCCCGTCGTTGTAGTTGTTCTTATTGCACGTAAAACACCGCCATTGGTGGCACTCCTTATTGGCACCTTGCTAGGGGCCATTTTTGCATTGCTATTTCAACAACCCTTACTGGCTGATCTCGCTGGCGTAGCTGCCCTTGATATGGCTGCTGGGTATAAGGTTATTGTGGACACCATTACGATTTCAACAGCCATAGAAACAAGTAACCCGATGTTAAACGACCTGTTTCAATCGGGGGGCATGAGTGGTATGCTTGGTACTATTTGGCTAATTATCTGTGCCATGGTTTTCGGAGGTATCATGGATGCCATTGGTGCATTGAAGGCAATTAGTGCAGCCCTATTGAGTTGGGCAGAATCGACCTTTCAATTGTTTGCCAGCACAGTTGTTTCTTGTTTGGCCATCAACGTGACAGCCTCTGATCAATACCTGTCTTTAGTGGTGCCCGGGAAAATGTTCCAGCAAGCCTATAAAGATCGAGGTTTAGCACCTGAAAATTTGAGTCGTACACTAGAAGACTCAGGCACGGTTACTTCTGTTCTAGTGCCATGGAATACTTGTGGTGCTTATCAATCTGGTGTATTGGGCGTTTCTGTTGCAGACTATTTTATTTACGCCATTTTTAATTGGTTAAGTCCCTTTACAACCCTACTGTTTGCCGCTATTGGGTATAAAATAAAGCAACTAAATTCCTAGCATCAAGAATTATTATCATTAGATAAATAATTAAGATATTAGAATTCCAATAGTGCTGCTTAATTGTTTAATTTTGAAGCTCAAACAAAAAACAAAATATTATGGCTATTGTAGGAAAAAAATTCCCAGATTTAACAGTTAACGCAATGAATGAAATGGGTGACACCATTCAAATAAACGTGCTAGAGGAAGCCGTAAACAACAAGAAAAAAGTATTGTTGTTCTGGTATCCTAAAGATTTTACATATGTATGTCCAACCGAACTTCATGCATTTCAAGAAGCGCTTCCTGAATTTGAGAAGCGCAACACTATTGTAATTGGCGCATCTTGTGACACCGCAGAAGTACACTTTGCGTGGCTAAACACACCCAAAGACAATGGCGGCATTGAAGGCGTGACCTACAACCTCCTTGCAGACAGCAACCGTAACTTATCTACCATCCTCGGTATTTTAGACGGTACTGACCATACGTACAGCGACGAATACGATGCTGTACTTATGGAAGGCGATAATGTGCCCAACCGTGCCACTTACCTGATTGACGAAGACGGTATTGTACAACACGAAGGTGTAAACAACAAGCCCATCGGTCGTAATGTTGCTGAGTTTATTAGAATTGTGGATGCACTAGCACACAACCAGAAGCACGGTGAGGTATGTCCAGCAAACTGGGAAGAAGGCAGTGAAGCTATCAATGAATCAAGCGATAGCGTTGCGTCATATTTAAGTAAAAAATAAGATGATTAACGAGCTGACAGACGATAATTTGGCTGAAATTTTAGCTGCCCACGATACGGTATTGGTACAGTATTCTGCAGGCTGGTGTGGCAATTGCCGCATCATGAAGCCAAAGTTTAAGAAAATGGCTGCAGAAAATCCGAATGCTTATTTTGTGTTGGTTGACGCAGAAAAAAACCCAGCATCTCGAAAACTTGCTAACGTGGATAACTTACCCACCTTTGCGGGCTTTAAGCAAGGCGCATTTGTAAATCAAGTGCAGACAAACAAACTTGACGTATTGCAATCTTTTGTTGATGAAGTTACCGATAATTAAACACCTAACTGAATTTATTCAGGAAAACGATGAAGATTTTGTAGTGGAAGCTGCAGAAACTTTAGAATCGCTCACCGAAGTGGCTTCACTAAAGGAAGAAGAGCTAGATGTTATTGGAGAACTGATTTCCAATATGTATGGCGCTCTCGAAGTAAACAAGAAAATTCAAGAAGGTGTTGCACCTAAGCAAGCCCTAAATGACTTTATGAAGCGTGTACTTGGATCAATAGATAAGTAAACCGCTCAATACTAGAACAAAACCCGATAGCGATATCGGGTTTTTTTATTGTATTTTTGATGTTGCATATGGTCAAGAAATCTAAATTTCGCATCAAAGCATTAAGTAGACAACAACAAATCGTTTGGGGAGCCTTTTGTATTCTCTTCTCTGGTTTACTCTTAATTGCTTTTGTTTCCTTTTTCAGTTCATGGAAAACAGATCAAAGTGTCCTAGCGGTTTTGGGTAGTAGCGATGTGGTTGTAGAAAACAGCATTCGAAAGTTAGGAGCTAGCCTAAGCCACTTATTTATATATCAAGGAATGGGAATCGGTGCCTTTGCTATGGCACTAATGCTACTCGTTACAGGGATAAGCAACTTCTTCAATACGGCAACAAACAAGTTGGTATCCAGATGGATGTGGACCATTGTTTTTGCGCTATGGCTTGCCGTTGGCATGGCCTTATTGTTTCCACAAAATCCGCTGTTGAGCGGTATCATAGGCTATGAAAGCAATCTTTTCATGCTGCAATACATCGGCCCGTTTGGAGTTGTTAGCGTATTATTACTCATAGCTATCGCGTTTATGGTCTATCAATTTAAATGGAAACCTGAGGAAGTTCAGCTGTTTAAACGCAAAACGCCAAAGCCCGAAGAAGACATCCAAGAAATTACTGAACCCGATGCGCCTGCACAAGTGGTCTTTGATGTTGACAAAGATCAAAAAGAGGCATCACCAACTCCAAAAGCAGCTAAGCCTACTGCGAAAAAAGAAGCTAAGCAAACAGATGATGACATTAAACTTTCTCTTGAAACTACTGAAGAAGATGAGGTAGTAAAAAAAGCCAAAAAATTAGTAGCGGACTTTGGCGAAGTAGACCCAACACTAGAACTCAAAAACTTTCGCTCCCCCACAGAGTCTTTGCTAAAAAGCTATCCACACGAAGGTATCACAATAAACGAGCAAGAACTTGAAGAAAACAAAGAGCGTATAGTTGACACTCTAAAGAATTATCAAATCGGTATTGCCGACATCAAGGCTACTATTGGTCCTACGGTTACGCTCTATGAAATTGTACCTGCTGCTGGCGTACGGGTGTCCAAAATTAAAAACCTAGAAGATGATATTGCGCTTTCACTCTCAGCCTTGGGTATTCGAATCATTGCTCCTATTCCTGGAAAAGGAACCGTGGGTATTGAAGTACCCAACAAGAATGCAACTATCGTATCTATGCGCTCGGTAATTTTGGCAAAAAAGTTTCAGGAAGCGGAAATGGAACTACCCCTTGCACTTGGAAAAACCATCAGTAATGAAACGTTTGTGGTTGATTTAGCCAAGATGCCTCACTTGCTAATGGCAGGTGCTACTGGCCAGGGTAAGTCTGTTGGATTAAATGCGATTCTGACTTCACTATTATACAAAAAGCATCCGGCAGAGATTAAATTTGTCCTTGTCGATCCAAAAAAGGTGGAACTTACTCTTTTTAATAAAATTGAACGACACTACTTGGCAAAACTTCCAGATGCAGAGGAAGCCATCATTACAGACAACAAGCAAGTTATCAATACCTTGAATTCACTCTGTGTTGAAATGGACAAGCGTTATGACATGCTTAAGTCTGCCATGTGCCGCAACATAAAGGAATACAACACAAAGTTTAAAGATCGAAGGCTAAACCCACACGACGGTCATGCATACCTTCCCTATATTGTTTTGGTTATTGATGAATTTGCAGATTTGATCATGACAGCAGGCAAAGAGGTGGAAACTCCCATTGCACGTCTTGCACAGTTGGCTAGAGCCATTGGTATACATTTGATTATTGCCACACAACGTCCATCAGTTAATGTGATAACAGGGTTGATAAAAGCCAATTTCCCTGCACGTATTGCCTTTAGAGTAACGTCAAAAGTAGATTCACGAACCATTTTAGACAGTGGTGGAGCAGATCAGCTCATTGGGCGTGGTGATATGCTTTTTACACAAGGAAACAATTTGATTAGGCTGCAGTGTGCGTTTGTTGATACCCCTGAAGTAGAAAAACTTACGGATTTCATTGGATCGCAGCGTGCCTACCCAGATGCACACCTGTTACCGGAGTATACTTCTGAGGAGAGTAGCATAAGTAGCGACAACAATATTGAAGACAGAGACCCCATTTTCAGAGAGGCTGCTGAAGTAGTTGTAAACGCACAACAAGGTTCGGCATCGCTTTTGCAACGTAAACTTAAACTGGGCTACAACAGAGCAGGAAGGATTATTGATCAATTAGAAGCTGCTGGGATTGTAGGGCCGTTTGAAGGAAGCAAGGCGCGTGAGGTAATGTATCGAGATGTTATTTCGCTCCATGAATTTTTAGAAAATGAAAAAACAAATTAAGTTTATTTTAATCCTGCTCTTTAGTGGTAGTATGCTTGCCCAAGAACAGCAACGTGCTGAAGCCTTGTTACATGAGGTTTCTGAAAATTTAGCGCAATTCGACAATATTTCAATCACTTTTACCTATGAATTGGTTAATCGAAAAGAATTGATTCAACAAAAAGAAAAAGGCGCGTTAATTGTTGAAGGAGATGCCTATCTACTGAAGCTTATGGGAATTGAGCAAATGAGTGATGGCATCAATAAGCACACCATAAATTCAGAAAACAAAGAAGTACTTATTGAACCCCTAAGTGATGGTTTTGACGAGGGATTAAGTCCTTCTAAAATATTTTCGTTTTACAATAAGGGCTACCGTTTTGAATGGGATATTTTGCAACCCTTATATGGTGGTAGGAAAATTCAATACATCAAGCTGATACCTATTGATACCTATGCGCAAGCATCCTATTTACTTCTTGGAATAGATACCAAAACAAAAAATATCTACAAGCTAATTGAAGTTGGTAATGACGGTACAGAAACAACGCTTACCATTGGTTCTTTTAAAACCAATACTGAAATTCCAACAAACACTTTTGTGTTTTCGGCATCAGATTATCCAAATTACTACATTGATAGATTTTGATGAAAATTTCGCTGCTAGATCGGTATATTTTAAAAAGCTACCTCACGGTCTTGGTGAGTTTCTTTTTTATTTTAATGTTTATATTTATTATTCAAACGGTTTGGGTATTTATAGACGAGTTTGCAGGAAAGGGACTTGATGTAAGTGTATTGT
Organism: Flavobacteriaceae bacterium; assembly: GCA_029247985.1. Classification (GTDB taxonomy): domain Bacteria; phylum Bacteroidota; class Bacteroidia; order Flavobacteriales; family Flavobacteriaceae; genus UBA7446. Next base: position 5,797 of record JAQWKF010000110.1, on the reverse strand, counting down.
TACGCTTTCTTTTATATTACTCCCCCAAGCTCATCCCCTTAGTACTTCCGCTCACCATATTGTTGGCCTCTATCATGACTTTTGGAAACTTCGCAGAGCGCTACGAGTTTGCCGCCATGAAATCGGCAGGTATATCCTTGATGCGCGCTATGCGGCCATTGATAATTGTAAACAGTATTGCCTGTTTGGCTACCTTTTATGTTTCCAATACGGTAATCCCTTTGGCGGAGTTCAAAACATACAATCTGAGAAAAAACTTATCAAAAATGCGTCCAGCGTTGGCCATTACAGAAGGGATGTTTAACGACATAGGCGAAAGCAACATTAAAGTAGGCCGTAAGTATGGTGAAAATGACAAACTTCTGGAAGATGTCATTATCCATGAAAAATCTAACGACAAGGTCAACCATATTGTGATTAAGGCTGAGAGAGGTGAATTGAAAAGTGACGAGCTGCAAGAGGGCTTACAATTAATACTCTATGATGGGTATCGATATGAAGAAGTCAAACAAAAAAAGAAAAAGAAAAAATATCCGCATAACAGAATTGCTTTTCAACAGTATACCATGAATATTGACTTGCGTTCATTTAACGATATTGATCTGAATGAAACCAATTATAACAACACCTACAAAATGCAAAATGTAGCTGAATTGTCAGAGAGTATAGATTCCCTATCTGTAGGCTTTGTTTCAGAAATTGAGGGTTTTGCAAATACGGTATATTTGCGCACTGGAATTAAGTCTCTTGATAGAAATAAAACAACGCTTGCACACAATAAATTTGAAGGAAGAATAGCTTTTTTAGACGGTTTTGAAACAAGTCAAAAAGCACGGATAATAGCTGCGGCAAAAAGAAATATTCAAATGCAGTTGAACAGCTTTAGCAATCAAAAAAATCTGTTTTTTGTTAGAGAAAAGGTCATAAATCTACATCGCCTTTGGCGAGATGACAAATTTGTCAATGCCTATGCGGCCATCATGCTCTTTTTTGTTGGTGCACCTCTTGGTGCCATCATTAGAAAAGGAGGATTTGGATTACCCATTGTTGTGGCACTGTTAATTTTCCTAACCTATCACTTTGCAGGAACATTATTCAAAAACAGCGCTGAAGATGGGAGTCTACATCCTTTTTGGGGTGCATGGCTAATTTCAATAGTGCTAACGGCCGTTGGCTTAGTAGCCACTGTTCGTGCTAGCAGGGATAAGTCTGTATTTGATTTAGAGCGTTTGAAGTTAAATATCAAAATGCCTTTTGTATTGTTAATGAAAAAAATTAAAAATGGAAAATAGTATTCGCCTCGACAGTGTTGAAGCAGCAATTGAGGACATCAGAAATGGCAAGGTTGTAATCATCGTTGATGATGAAAATCGAGAAAACGAAGGCGATTTTGTAGGTGCTGCTGAAATGGTCACTCCCGAAATGATCAATTTTATGGCAAAGGAAGGTCGTGGACTGATTTGTACGCCCATTACAGAAAAACGATGCAAAGAACTGGATTTATATCCAATGGCAAGTAATAATACAGATCCCATGGGAACTGCCTTCACGGTTTCTATAGACCTTAAGGGAGAAGGTGTTACTTCTGGTATCTCGGTTGCTGATCGAGCCAAGACTGTACGCCGACTTATCAATCCAGACGCAAAATCAGAAGACTTTTTAAGACCAGGTCATATATTTCCATTAGCCGCTAAAGAAGGTGGCGTGTTGCGCAGAACGGGGCACACCGAAGCAGCTATTGATGTCGCACGCTTAGCTGGCTTCCAGCCTGCTGGAGTTATTGTGGAAATCATGAACGAAGATGGAACTATGGCACGTATGCCTCAGCTTCAAAAAATTGCCAAAGCATTTGACCTCAAACTTATTTCTATTGAGGATTTGGTTAGCTATCGCATGAAGCACGACAGTCTTATTGAGCTACAAGAAGATTTTGATATCGAAACAGCCTATGGCAATTTCAGACTTCGTGCATATCACCAGAAAACCAACAATCAAATACACATTGCACTAACGCTTGGAAACTGGGAAAAAGATGAGGCCGTTTTAACCAGAGTACACACCCATCAGCTAAATAGTGAGTTGGCAGGTATTCTAAACCAAAAGAAAGAAAGTACACTCGACAAGATATTTAAAGGGATCCAAAAGGAAGGCAAAGGTGCCATAATCTTCATCAATCAATTGCAGCCTGCCAATAAGTTACTCGATCAAATTAAGGCGTTGAAAAGTGCGGCACAACATACACCCAAATTCGATGAAAAGGATTTTGGTATTGGCGCACAAATGATTCATGCGGTTGGAATACATAAAATAAAACTTTTGTCTAATAGTGAACGCATTAAGCGTGTAGGCATGTCTGGTTATGGACTAGAAATTGTGTCGTACGAAAACTATTAGAACATACCGCCTTCACTGTTTTTCTCATCACGATCACGCTGTCTGCGGGATTTAGCCTGAAACTTACTGCTCCCAAAACGGTAATTAAACCCAAGCTGAATAGTTTGACTTTCCCAATTAAACTCTCCTTCAGAAGGAAAGGGTTTGCGTGCGCCAAATCGGAATTTCATGGTATCAAATACATCATTAAATCCAATATTTACCGTTCCTTTTCCTTTAAGTACATTTAATCTTGCACCCAAATTCACAAAGTACATGGGAAGCATATCAAACTGTAGGTTTTTATTTTTCCCTCTGTAAAACATAAATGCCGTAAATGTCAGCTTTTTGCTTACGCTCAGGTTGTTATACATTCTAAAATTCCACGCAACATTATCTACAACATTGGCATCCCTTACAATATTATTCACGGTAGCTTGTTCCAATGGCACATTGATATACTCGGCAATTCCTTTTTGGGTTTGTGAGAACAAATCAACACTGGTGTTAAACGACCACCATTTTGTAGGTCTGTAGTTGGACGAAAGCTCAACTCCGTATGCAGAGGTATCGTCAAAATTATCATGTGTTAAAATTACCTTTCCCGACTGCACATCACTTTTATCTACATACAATGCGCGATTTATTTCGTTTGAAATGGCACGGAAAAACACGCCACCTGTAATGGATCCCTTCTTGAGCCTTCGGGTGTAATTTGCCTCAATAGAGTTGGTAAACTGCGGTAGTAATTTTTGATTCCCATACGAAGACACCAAGGGAGTTGACCATTCTTTTATGGGGTTGACTTGCCCAATACCTGGACGGTCAATACGACGGCTATAACTCAGTTGATAGGATTTTTTTTCATTAGGCGAATAGGTCAAATAAAATGAAGGATATAGTTCTGTGTAGGCGTTTGAAAATGGATTTAGTGTTGTTATTTTCGAACTTCCTTCTGTAAGGGTCTCTTTTGCGTTAGCAGAAACCTCAACGGATTCTGCGCGAACACCTACTTGATATGTCCACTTATCAAGTTTTCCACCATAGGTTGCGTACAGGGAATAAATATCTCGAGTGTAGTCAAATTCAGTATCAGGAGCTGGTCCAAAAACGCCTTTACTATTAATCGATTCTCCCGTTGAAGAAAACAAAATAAGTGTATTAAACAAACGTGCTTCAGCACCTAATTCAAGCTTGCTATTCTCTGTTAATGGGTTAACGTAATCCAAGTTGACGGTTGTTCGCTCTCTATCTGTTTCGTTTTTGTCTGTATAGTCTTTTGTGTTTGAAGGAAATGGATATGTAAATGCTACAGGATTGTTCGAATCAAAAATATTGTGATCTACTTCCAGTTCAATATTACTGCCTTCTTTGTTAAAATCATGCTTAAAATTAAGATTGTATTGTGCAGAGTTGTTAGCTGCTTGTGCGTCAAAATCTTGATAGTCGTTAGAAGCATTATTGTTTTTGTAAAAAACGGTTCGCGTAGCCCCATTGGTGCCATTTTCAGCAGGGTTCTGGCTTGTGAATAATGACAGTGTATTTTTATCATTTATATACACATCCATTCCTACTTTATAAATATGCGACTCTCGCTCATCATTGAACTTAAAGTACTGCTCAGAAGAATCTTGAGGACGCTCAATAAATCCATGATTGGCATTTTTGGAAATATTATTACTGTAATTCCCATATAGATTAAATTTTCCATTGCGGTAGTTTAGATTTAATCCGCTATTAAATTTTGAATTAATTTCCTTACTCCAGTTCGCATTCAAAGAGCCATTAAACCCAACCATTTGATTTTTATGGAGGACAATGTTAATGATACCGCTCATCCCATCTGGATTGTATTTTGCAGATGGATTGGTTATAAGTTCAACCGCTTTTATTGCTGACGATGGAATTTGCTTGAGTAATTGCGCTGCAGGAATGTTAGATAGCTTTCCGTCAACCATGACAGGAACATTCTCATTACCACGAAGGCTTATTGCACCAGATTGTGGGTCAATATTTATAGAAGGAATTCCTACCAATAATTCAGAAGCCGTTCCTGCGGCTGCCAAATCTTTTCCAATCGTAATCACCTTACGGTCTACTTTTTGTTGAATTGTAGACACCTCACCTATAACTTCTACGTCTTTAAGTTGTGTTGCAGACTCGGTTAACGAAATTCTACCAATATCAACAGTGTAATTATCTTTACCTACAGTTACAGATTGTTCTACTTTTTCATATCCTATAAATTGAATGCCAACCTTGTAGGTTCCTTCAGGGATTTTATTAAGGATAAAATACCCTTTTTCATCTGTAATTGCGCCTGTTATTGTTTCTCCTTTAACACTGCTAAGCACCACACTCACATAGGGTAATGGCTGGTTCAGGGAAGCGTCATACACAAACCCAGAAATAGTGCCTGTTTTAGGGGGTGCAGCAGTAGCTACCAACGTATTAAAAAGTAAAAAAAGGGCACAAAAAAATTGTAGGAATATTTGCCGTATCACAGTTGTTCATTTTTAAGTCTATTGACTTGGGTTCAGGGGTATAACGAACAACCAAAAATATTGTTACATCGCAACACTAAAAAAACCAAAGCTTGACAGACATGGCCACAACCATAACCATCATAACGGTTTTAATCACCCCCTCACCTATCTTGACTGCATACCTTGAAGCAAAGAAAGCACCTGCTGCATTTCCAACGGCCAAGGCAATTCCATATTTGAGGTTTATGTGTCCACTGAATATAAAAGTAGCCAGTGCTGCTGTCGTGTAGATCAACACCAACGTGACTTTAGTAGCATTGACACGTACCAAATCCAATTTGTTCACATAATTAAGAAACAACATGATGATAAATCCAATACCTGCATTAATAAAACCTCCGTATATCCCAATAAAAAAGAAAGCCACCATAGACCACATCAACGTTTTTCCAGTGGTTCGCGCTTGAAGTAAGTCTGCCTTATAGCTGGGTTTAAAAACCATTAACACAACTACAACGATCATGATAATAGCCAAAATTTTATTGAACAAAAGACCGTCAATTTCGACAGCAATACGCGACCCTATCAGCGCACCAAAAAAAGCGGCTATACCCAGGTAAATGCTTAAAGGAAAGGTGTTTATGTTTTTACTTCGAAAGCCAAGGGTAGCAGAACTGGTAGAAACCATGATAGCGATGCGGTTGGTTCCGTTGGCTGTTGCAGGAGGTAATCCCAAAAAAATAAGCAAAGGCAAGGTAAGCAATGAGCCACCGCCAGCCATGGTATTGACAAAGCCAGCAAATAAACCAGCCCCTACTAATATGAGGATATCAAATGGAAAATCAAGCATTTAGCAAATGTACCGATAAGCAAGTTTTAAAATGGGCTTTCAGAAACAAAAAAAGAGGTTATATTTGCACCCGTTGGAGAAATGGCAG
>JAQWKF010000029.1 GCA_029247985.1 Flavobacteriaceae bacterium | reverse complement strand
GAATGGTATTGGGGTATTGACCGCCTGTATCATCTTGAGCAACGTCTTGCTGATCTTGGAGCCGACAGACTGCCTGATACGTCAGTTATTATGCCAAAACAGGAGGTTAAAGCTGGGCAACTGCGTGACAACGGTAGTTTGACGTTAGAGGTATTTGCATCTGTCCGAAGTCCTTATACCGCCATGATTTTTGATCGAGCATTGGAGCTGGCAAAAACCACAGGCGTCACGTTGCAAGTTCGTCCGATTTTGCCTATGGTGATGCGTGGTGTTTCTGCTACCAGAGAGAAGGGCATCTATATTTTTAGCGATGCGGCGCGAGAAGCCCGAGCCTCTAATGTCCCTTTCGGACAGTTTTATGACCCAATTGGAGAGCCATCACGCAGATGTTTTTCGCTTTACCCCTGGGCATGCACTCAAGGCAAGGGCAATGAGTTGCTGTCGAGTTTTCTTAGTGCAGCTTTCGCTGAAGGTGTTAACACTAATAAAGAAGATGGGTTGAGATATGTTGTTGAAAAAGCAGGCCTCGAATGGGCTTCAGCAAAGCAGGTCGTTGGTCAGAATGGATGGCAAGACACCCTAGAAGAAAATCGTTTGGCAATGTATGAGAGTGGTTTATGGGGCGCCCCAAGTTTCAGGCTATTAGATAGAAATAACAAGGTAGTTTTGGCATTATGGGGGCAGGATAGATTGTGGCTTATTGCGAAAGAAATTGATCGGTTGTTAGGAGAATATGTTTAGACGAATTCAACATTCGTGGCATGGAAAACAGACTTTTTCAACATAAAGAATTACTAATAAATATTTATTACATGGAGAAAGAAAGATGGTAGCAGTTACGGATCAAGTTGATTACAACGTTGAGCAAACTATAGCGGTGATTACGATAAACAACCCACCAGTCAATGCTCTAAGTCATGGTGTGCGCGAGGGTATTTACAAGGGGATTGAGACCGCCTCGCGGGATGATTCAGTGACTGGTATTGTCATATATTGCGAAGGTCGGACGTTCATTGCAGGTGCTGACATTAGCGAATTTGGAAGTGCTCCAAAGGAACCTCATTTGCCTGCAGTACTTACTTTGCTTGATCAATCAACTAAACCAGTGGTGGCAGCAGTCCATGGCACCGCCTTAGGTGGAGGACTTGAGACCACACTTTGTTGTAACTACAGGGTAGCTACAGCTGATGCGAAATTTGGACTCCCTGAGGTGCATTTGGGTCTCTTACCTGGAGCTGGAGGAACTCAAAGATTACCGAGGGTTGTTGGTGTAGAAAAGGCGCTTTCCATGGTGACTTCAGGTGCTCCAATTGGGGCAGATGAGGCTCTTGAATCAGGGTTGATTGATATGATCGTCAAAAGTGACTTGCGTGCAGAAGCGATTGCATTTGCGATTGCCAAGTCGTCTCAGGGCGCGAGTCATCCGAGGGTCAGGGATAATCAGGAAAAACTGCAAAGCGCCGTCGAGAGTCCAGAGATTTTCGCTCAAGTACGTAAAATGATTGCTCGTAAAACCCGCGGATTCTTGGCTCCGGAATACAATATTCGTTGTATTGAAGCCGCTGTTTCTCAACCCTTCGATGAAGGCATAAAGACCGAAGGCAAGTTATTTATGGAGCTGATGGCAGGGCCTCAATCCAGAGCCCAACAGTATTTCTTTTTTGCTGAGCGTCAGGCATCAAAAGTGGCGGGCATTGACAAGAATACGCCTGACTTACCGATCAGCAAGGTAGGTGTTATTGGTGGAGGCCTTATGGGCGGTGGTATTGCTATGAACATGGCTAACGTAGGTATTCCAGTGACCATTGTAGAGACCAATCAGGCGGCGTTGGATCGCGGTTTGGGCATTATTCGCAAGAACTACGAAAATACCGCCAGTAAAGGACGCTTGCGTGCTGAAGATGTTGAGACTCGCTGCGGATTAATTAGCGGCTCTCTGGAAATGGAATCCTTAGCAGACTGTGACCTGATCATTGAGGCAGTATTTGAAAATATGGCGGTTAAGAAAGATATATTTAGCCGTCTAGATCAGATTGCAAAACCAGAGGCCATTTTGGCTTCAAATACATCGGCGCTAGATTTGAATGAAATCGCCAACGTGACCAGTCGCCCTGAGTCGGTAATTGGATTGCACTTTTTCTCGCCGGCCAACGTCATGAAGCTGCTTGAAATAGTTCGTGGTGAAAAGACCGCAGATCCAGTCATTAAAACCTGTATGGCGTTTGCTAAGCGAATCAAAAAGGTCGCCACACTGGTGGGTGTTTGTCCTGGATTCGTTGGTAATCGTATATTATTCATGCGACAGCACCAGGCTAATCTTGTTGCATTGGAAGGTGCGCCAGTTGAAAAAGTAGATCAAGTATTATTTGATTTCGGTTTTCCCATGGGTGCTTTTCAGATGGCCGATCTTGCTGGCCTTGATCTGGGTTGGGACAAGGAAAAATCTAACAGCGAAACGGTCAGGGATCGACTGTGTGAGCAAGATCGACGAGGTCAAAAAACAGGTGCGGGATTTTATGACTATGATGAAAAGCGCAGACCAACGCCTTCATCGCTGGTAGCTGACCTTATAAAAGACCATGCAGAGAAATCCGGTGTTACTCGCCGAGAATTTTCTGATGAAGAGATACTCGATCGTTGTGTGCTACCTATGATAAACGAGGGAGCCAAAATTCTTGATGAGGGCATTGCTATGCGCGCCAGTGATATTGATGTGGTCTATGTGTATGGCTACGGCTGGCCAATTTATAGGGGTGGGCCAATGCATTATGCAAACAGCATAGGGTTAGGGAAAGTTGTTGAAAAGCTACGTCACTATCAAGATAAAACTGGTGATGATTTTTGGACTCCGAGCCCATATTTGGTTGACCTTGCGGAGAATGGCAAGAAATTTTAGTTGTAAATATTGAAGGAATTTAATGGCGCTCTCTAATAATCAGAGCAGTCGATTACTACTTGCTTTTAACCTCGGCGGTGACTCCTAGAGTGACCGCCTCGAGCATTGACAGCTTGCAGGATTGTTGCTGAGGACTCTCACCTGTGTCAGAACAACTGAATCAATTCAAGACGTACAGGCGACGATCTTATAATCCCCTTCTCACAAAGGTTACAGCCTGATTCAGGTCAAAATAATTGCTCATCTTAAGAGATACTACTGATATTAATCTATGCAGCAACGGATGGATTTGTTGCATTAATGTATAGAGATATTACATATAGTACGGTGATCTATGAAAACACTCTGGAGATCACTAATGTCTAAACGCGCAAATTTTAGTTGTGTACTTGTTTTTGCTAGTCTCATGTCTGGCTGTGGTCTGGTTGGTGATGTGTACCAGGAAGAGTCCCGTCGAATTATTAATTATCTTCTAGCAGATTTTCCGCTTCCCAATGATGCTGAGATCCAAAAGGTTCCGACCGTAATACTTGGAACGGGTACCGGAATTGCGGGGCGTATCGTATTAGAATCTGATTTAAGTCCTGCAGAGAACTTGATCTTTTATGGTAACTCTACTCAGGGAGCTGGATGGGGCTTGGTGTCATCAACGGTGGCGGAAGAAATTATATTGATATACACGAAAGAAGGTCGCCATGCGACCATTGAAATTCTTCGCAAAGGTCGTGGTATTGGTGGGATAACTGGCGGTGGTAGTGGTAGTCAGATTACTATTTCTGTTGTGCATCCTGGTGCTATCCAAGAGCAAAATCCTTATCTTGCTCTCGATACCCAGAGAAGTGGGTTGGATCGCGCGATAGCTCAAAAAGACTAGAATTAAATACGTTCAACTGCAGGCGGTTTGGCCTGCAGTTGCCTTCCCTTTCCCTGTTTGTAAAAACCCCCTATTTTACTTTATCATTTGCGCTCAAATATAAGGGAGTACAGAGGTGATGGCCGATTATGACGTATTCAATGGCGATGCCGATGGTATTTGTGCCCTTATTCAGTTGCGACAATTGGAGTCTCGAGATTCAACACTCATCACTGGCGTAAAACGCAACATTCAACTTTTGAGCCAAGTGAACGCTGATGCTGGGGACCGGATTACTGTCTTAGATATCTCCATGGCCAAAAACAGCGATGATCTCATGCGAGTGCTCTCCCATGGCGCTACAGTTTTTTATGTTGATCACCATGCGGCAGGAGAGGTACCTGTTTCCTCCTCGCTAATATCCCTAATTAATGAATCTCCCAATGTGTCTACTAGTTTATTGGTTAATAATTACCTTCGTGGGGCAAGATTAGCGTGGGGAGTGGTGGGCACTTTCGGTGATAATTTAAAGTCGGCGGCTCACGGAATGCTAAAGAATAGTGAGTTTTCCCAAGAGCAAATAGGACTGTTAGAAAAGCTTGGTATTTATATGAATTACAATGGATATGGCTCAGATTTAACAGATTTACATTACACCCCAACTGAGTTGTACCAATTAGCGTTGGAGTATGAAAACCCGTTGGATTTCATCGCTGATGGGCACCATCATTTTGATAAGCTTGAAACAGGCTATCACAACGATTTTTCTGCGGTACAATCCGTCGAGGTTTTTCACCAAACTCCTTCAGTAGCAGTTTTCATGTTACCTGATGAACCTTGGGCGAGACGTGTTAGTGGTGTATTTAGTAATGATTTGACTAATCAATATCCCCAAAGAGCTCATGCCGTAGTGACAGAAAAAGCTAATGGCTGCTACTTAGTCAGCGTAAGAGCTCCTCTGGATAACCGGGTTGGAGCAAATGTGTTGTGTAGTCAATTCGAATCAGGCGGCGGCAGGGAGGCTGCGGCTGGCATCAATGATTTACCCGCAGATCAGCTGGGTGAGTTTATTGATAAGTTTGAACAAAGCTATCTAGGCTGATAGTTTAAAGTTTTTAATTATTGAAGCGATAGGAGTTCACTTTGAATAGTCATCGCCCATTTCAAATACTAGGCATCCAGCAAATTGCCGTGGGAGCAGCGGATAAGCATCGATTGAGAACCTTTTGGATAGATTTACTGGGACTTGAATACCACAAAACTTTTATCAGCGAGACTGAGAACGTAGATGAAGATATTTGTATTATTGGGTCGGGTGATTTTGCTGTTGAGGTAGATTTAATGCAGCCCCTAGATAACACAGTAAAGCCGAGAGTTGATCTGCCAGCGCTTAACCATATTGGCTTGTGGGTTGATGATTTGTGTGCCGCAGTAGATTGGTTGACTAGTCAAGGTTTGCGCTTTACCCCTGGTGGGATCCGCCAAGGTGCTGCAGGTCACGATGTTTGCTTCGTTCACCCTAAAGGGAATGAAGAATTTCCTTTAAGTGCTGAAGGTGTTTTGGTGGAGCTGGTTCAGGCTCCTTCTAGAGTAATAGAGGCCTACAAGATCATTGCTGAAGCCTAACATTCTGCTGTTTGAAGAGATTGAGTAGCTTTTAGGAGTCATTGTCTGTATGGTGCGCGCCATTCAAGGGCCTTCCAAGAATTTCTATTAAAAGCAGCTACCCAGGTCCTAGGTATGCAGCGAATACAAGATATTATTATGTCATTTAACGATCTGGGCCTATCTGCGCCTTTATTAAAAGCTATTGCGAATCAAGGCTATGAAACACCATCACCCATTCAAGAAAAAGCAATTCCTGCCGTTTTAGATGGCCGCGATGTAATGGCCGCGGCGCAAACAGGTACCGGCAAAACAGCAGGGTTTACACTGCCCATTTTACAACGACTTTCAGTCGGCCGTCGTGCCCAAGCAAACCAAGCGCGAGCTCTTATACTGACGCCAACAAGAGAGCTTGCAGCTCAAGTTGGTGAAAGTGTGCGAGAGTACGGAAAGCATATGTCACTCGCATCAACAGTTGTGTTTGGCGGGGTTAAAATTAACCCCCAAATGATGAAATTGCGCCGAGGCGTTGATGTGCTTGTAGCAACTCCGGGCCGTTTGATGGATCTACATAGTCAAAATGCAGTTAAGTTTGATCATCTTGAGGTGCTTGTTCTAGATGAGGCCGACCGTATGCTGGATATGGGCTTTATTCGAGATATTACTCGGATTATTGCGTTGTTGCCCAAGCGACGTCAAAATCTCATGTTTTCCGCAACCTTCAGTGATGATATTCGTAAGTTAGCCAACGGATTAGTCCGAAATCCTATTGAAATTTCAGTGAGTCCTAGAAATGCGGCGGCACCCACCGTTAGTCAGTGGATTTACACCGTCGACAAAAAGCAAAAGGCGCCTTTGTTAACGAGGCTTATTAAAGATGGAGATTGGAGCCAAGCATTGGTTTTCACCAAGACTAAGCACGGTGCTAATAAGTTGACTAAACATCTTGAGGGGCAAGGTATTGTTGCGGCGGCTATTCATGGAAACAAGAGCCAAGGAGCACGAACTCGTGCATTAGCAGACTTTAAGGCCGGTGAGATTCGCATATTGGTAGCCACGGATATTGCAGCCAGGGGATTAGATATTGAGCAACTCCCACAGGTTGTTAATTTCGATTTGCCAAATGTATCTGAGGACTATGTACATCGGATCGGCCGAACGGGTCGTGCTGGTTTAACAGGAGAAGCGATCTCACTGGTCAGTGCGGATGAGGTAGATTTGCTCTCCGGAATTGAGCGTTTGATTCAAAAAGTACTTCCGCGCAAAGAGCTAGAGGGATTCGAGCCCGATCAAGTGGTCAAGGAAACAACTCTAAATCGACCTGTAAGTGCAAAAAAGCCACGAAAGCCCCTGAAAAGCCAAACTAACGAGAGCAGTAACTCTAGGCACAACAACAGTTCTACCAACAGTAAACGTCGCTCTGAATACGGTCAAGGTCCTCAGCCGGGGAAAAAAGCCAAGAGTGGTGGCCGCAATCAAACCTCAAAGCCACGTCATAGTCCGGGCTCTTCATCTAGCCAAAATACGGAGAGCAATGAAAGAAATTCTTCAGGAAAAAGTTTTTCTCCTTATGGAAATGCGCGTAAAGCTGATAATGCGGGCTCAGGTCGAAGACGCCCATCTGGGGGCAATTCAAATCGCGGATCAGGTCGAAGCCGAAGTAAGTAGTCGTTATAGCGATTTAGTTTTTAGTTAATATCAAGAGTAAAGAATTAATGTTTGAGATCCACTTCAATAAAGTAGCAACTTTCAAAAATGACATACTTTCCGGCCTGACGGTCGCCCTAGCGCTGGTGCCTGAGGCGGTTGCCTTTGCCTTCGTTGCGGGAGTTGACCCGCTAGTAGGGCTCTATGCCGCCTTTATGGTAGGCCTCATTACCGCGTGTATTGGTGGACGACCTGGCATGATTAGTGGTGCCACTGGAGCTTTAGCTGTGGTCATGGTGTCTCTAGTTGCCGATCATGGTGTAGAGTATCTATTCATTACAGTGGTCTTGATGGGTATTCTCCAGATTACTGCAGGGGTGCTTAAACTAGGCAAGTTTATTCGTATGGTGCCTTACCCGGTGATGTTGGGTTTTGTTAATGGGTTAGCCATTGTGATCTTTCTCGCTCAACTGGGACAATTTGGTCAACCGGGGGAGCCCGGCTGGTTAACTGGTACATTTATGGAGGGCAGTATTGTTGATGTGGCCTGGCTCCAGGGTCAAGAGCTATACATGCTGGTGAGTTTGGTGTTGGTGACAATGATCATTATCCACTCATTACCAAGGTTTACCAAGGCGATACCGTCCTCACTGGTGGCTATTGCCGTGGTGACAGGTCTAGTGCTGGGTCTTGATCTAAACACCAAGGTAGTCGGGGATGTTGCGTCCATCAGTGGTGGATTGCCCAGTTTTCATATTCCAGTGGTTCCATTCACCATGGAAACCTTTTGGATTGTGTTGCCTTATGCAATTATTCTGGCTGCTATTGGTTTAATTGAATCTCTGCTAACCCTGCGACTGATTGACGAAATTACTGAGACTCGGGGGCGTGGCAATAGAGAGTGTATTGGTCAGGGTCTTGCTAATACTGTAACTGGCTTCTTTGGCGGTATGGGCGGTTGCGCCATGATTGGGCAAAGTATCATCAACATCAAATCGGGTGGACGTGGACGTTTGTCGGGGATTACGGCAGCATTGGCCTTGTTGGGCTTTATCTTGTTTGGCGCTAGCTATATCGAGCAGGTACCCATAGCAGCCTTGGTAGGCGTGATGTTTATGGTGGTCTTTGGCACCTTTGCTTGGAGTTCTTTTCAGGTTTGGAACAAGGTTCCCAAATCGGATGTAATTGTTATTGTATTGGTCACGGCACTCACGGTTATTTTTGATTTGGCCATAGCCGTACTAGCAGGGGTAGTGGTATCTTCTTTGGTCTTTGCTTGGGAGAATGCCAAGCGCATACGGGCACGGAAACACACAGATGACCACGGCGTGAAGCACTACGAAATATACGGCCCACTGTTCTTTGGTTCCATAGAGCTGTTCAACAGCAAGTTTGACGTGCAAAACGACCCATATGAGGTTGTGATTGATTTTAAAGAATCCCGTATTATGGATCAGTCCGCCATTGCGTGTGTGAACAAACTAACGGAGCGCTACTTGAAAAAGGGGAAGAACATTCACTTGCGCCATTTGTCTTCGGATTGTGTGAAGCTTATTGAGAAGGCCGAAAAGATTTGTGATGTAAACGTCTTGGAAGACCCGGACTATTTTGTGGCGATTGACAACTTTAGACGCGCGCAAACGGATTTAGCCAAAGCCTAAATAAAAAATCCCGCCTGTTTTTCGAGTGAATTTCAATTTGAAATTTGTACCGAGAAAGGCGGGATCTTGTTTTTTAAAACCTAGTCGTTTATTTCATCAACTTCTTGGTTATTTCGTTGTCGCCTACTTGTAGCGAAAGCATATACACGCCGGATTGTAGGTCAGCGGTATCTAGTGTAAATACGGCTTTGTTAGGCGTTGAACGCAACACTTCTCTTCCCGTGAGGTCAAAGATGCTGACATGTTGCACTTCCGAAATTCCTTCAACAGTTAGTTGGCTGCCCATAGGGTTGGGGTAGATGGAAAAGCTCGGGGTGTCTATATGACCAATACCAAGAACAGTATTTTTATGTACATATAAGTTATCATACCATACCTTGTCGTTGAGGTTTGAAGTAATTCCAAATTCTTTAAAACCACCCATTGTTGATAGATCTACTGTTCCAGTTAGAGAAACCCACTGTCCAACACTAGGCTGTAGCGCATTGAGATCATGGTTAACCTCTTTAAAAACTGTAGTGGTGGGTGTACCTACAAACTTTAGGTTGAATACCTTCCCAGTTAGATCTGTTCCCGCTGCAATGAAAATATCTACATGATAATGTGTAAATCCACTAGCATCAATTGCATTACTTAAAACAATTCCTTGACAAGCATTTCCCAAATATTTTTGAGCAGCATTTCCGCCAACCATAACTTCTGTTACCGAATTATTTCCGCACCAACCCGCATCAAAATTACTTGCAACGTCTGTATAGGCATCACTATATAATGAAATAACATCAGCTGCAGCTCTAGCTGGGGGTGTAGGCGCTGCTGTGGTAGGTGGGGTTATACAAGGCGAACAATTTGGTCCACCACAGTCAATAGCCGTTTCTCCATTATTTAACACGCCGTCGCTACATGTTTCACTCTTTTGATATAATACAATATCATCTACATAAAAAGTGAAATTAGCCGTACCATCACCCATTGTTCCATTATCAAAAATTAGAACAATTTTGTGATATGATTTTGTGTTATCAATTGCAGAATAATCAAAAACTAATGTTTCCCAAGCATTTGCAGTAGTCATGGTAACTTCCTTTTCGAAATTTATACCTGCATTACTTGAATTTTCAACTTTAAATAACACTTTAGCATTTGCCCTTGGGGAGTAAACTTTCATTGAAAAAGTATTGTTATTAGCAAAGTCAATTGCTGACCCTAGTACTGTTGAGCTGCCACCCCAAGTTTTACCAGCACTTTTAACCATTTTCCCAACATTAGCCGAGTTGTTATCGGTGTTGTTGTATGGGTTTGCGATAGTTGTAACAGCACCGCCATCAAAATCACCCCAAGTAGTTGCTGATTCAAAATCGATTAGTGTGGTCTGCCCAACAACAAACGTAGCTGTTAAGGCAATTAAAAAAGTAAATATGTTTTTCATGATATATAGATTTAAGATTTAGATGGTTAAATATATCAAGATTTTATTATGATATCCTTAAAAAACCCTATACAATACCTATACATTCATATTAAAAAACGCTTTTTATTATTTAAATATTAATATCATCTAAAAATAGATGATTTATTTAAATATATGATAATTTTCGAAACGGCTGTTTTTGTGCGCTCGGCAAGCTCGATGTGCACTTCGACTTTGCTTAGTGTCCATGTGAACTCGGCAAGCTCGATGCGTACTAGAAAGAGTTGATTGAGCTTGCCGAAATCAACGGCATAAAAAAACCCCGCCATTTGGCGGGGTTTTGTTGTAAACGTGAAATTAAGTATGGTTGGTTACTTTACCAATTTCGTGTTTAGTTCTTGTTCACCGGCCTTAACCGTTACCAAGTACATGCCTTTGTTTAGGCTGCTTACGTCTAAACTAAATGCAGCTGCATTTGGTGTAGCACGCATCACTTCACGACCTGTAAGGTCAAAGATGCTAACGCTGTCAACAACAACACCTGCACTTACGTTAAGTGTGTTTTCAACAGGGTTGGGGTAGACATTTACATTGCTTTCTATATCATTGATAGAAGCAGTTGCTGATCTGTAAAAATAAACGTTATCAATATAAATTACTGGAGGATAAGTTCCACCCGCTGCTGATAAAGTTACTATAAGCTGCGCCAATTCCGCACGAGAAAAATCACCATTACCTTGACCAGTTAATGCTTCAATTTCAATATCCCTAGATTTCCATGCACCGACTTCTGGCCCGACGTTATAATCTTGGAAGGATGACGTTTGGGTATCCCCACCAGCATGGTTTGACCATTTTGTGTTCATTGTTTGCCCAGTTAAAAGATCCCCGGCCATCCAATAATCAATGTGGAAATGAGTCATTTCAGAGGCATCAATTTTTGCGGCTAAATCTGCACCAAGATAATCTCCACCAGCAAATTCAGCTTTCAAAACAACGTTACCAGCTATGGTTTCATCTGCAAAAGTGGCTTTATCCCAATCTGTATTGTTTAAACCAATAGCAGTTCCATATGCTTCCCCATAAACAGAAATTACATCCCATGAATTTCTTGTTGGAGGTGTTGATGGCGCATCTGTTGGTCCTGCTGGAGTTGTAACACCATCACCTGTCTGCGCTAGATTATCAATGTAGATCGTCCAGTCTGCACTACCATCACCCTGCTGAGTTAGGTCGTTAAAGAACGCAATCACAGTCTGATCTGCTGGCATAGCACCAGTGAAGTCAAACGACATTGCTTCCCAGCCTGTACCACCGTGACTTACTTTACGCTCGACGTTTGCTGCGTCAAACTTCAGCGTAATGTCTCTAGCAACTGTTGAGTGGACATCAGCAGTTATAATTTGACCGTCAGCTCCATCAACTGCTGTATCCAAGGTGATCTTTACACCAGCCCAGTTTGCACCTGCACCCTTAACATACTTGAGTGAGTTAGCATTGTCTGGACCTGCTTCTACAGTGGCAACACCACCATCAAAGCCGGTAATTTCATAAGCGTCGGCCGCTTCTTCAAAGTCAACTGGAAGCGCAATGGTTGGACCAGCGGTTCCACCAGTAGTCTGCGCTAGATTATCAATGTAGATCGTCCAGTCTGCACTACCATCACCCTGCTGAGTTAGGTCGTTAAAAAACGCAATTTTAGTC